>JAITXH010000020.1 GCA_031284845.1 Puniceicoccales bacterium
TGCTCAGTCGCGGGTGGAAGCGCGAGACGCGCTTCCGGCCTCACAGCGGCGAGGACGCCGCCGCTCCGGAATCGCCATCGGCACATTCGGCGTCGGCACATATCCCCGGCAGGCAATCACTTCACACGCACAGGTTAAAAGCACCGACTCTCCGCCGCGCTTCATCTCCATGTCTGTAATGCTACAGAACCTATTTACAAAGCCGTTTCAAGCGCATGTTCCGTGTTCGTTTTCCGGAAATTCCGGGAAAACTTTTTTAATAAGCGCATGGAAGGGGACCGAAAAAAGATTGGCGGAAAAGGTCTCCTCTTGGGCAGTGAGCGAACAAACATAACCCGTGGCGTTGGGAAACAATGGGAAGAGGTTCTTAATGGTCTTGAAGTGCTCGGCGCGTGGTGTGGCGGTTTGCTTGATTTCAATCAAGGAAATGATGTGAGGCAGGAGTTCGGGGAGGGATTGGATTTCGTCAATGATGAGTTGGGGTGCGCGGGCGAGAAACGTTCGCGGGTCGTCAAGGGCGGCTTGACGGGTCAAGGGGTCGTCAAGCGTGACGTAGGCGGCTTGCGGGAACACATGGCGCAGTAGCGTGGATTTCCCGGTTTGCCGGGCACCCGTGACGACGGGCACAGGGAAGTCCTTCGCTGCGGCAAGGAGTTGCGGTTCAATAGGACGGGAAATATATTCTTTCGATATGTGGACATGTGCAACGAAGCGTTATGCAATTTCAATAAAAAATGTTGAAATTGCATAACATGATTGCCAGGCGGCACCGCCAAAAAACAAAGTCAATTTTTCACACGAAGGCACGAAGACACGAAGGCTGGCGCAGATGGCATAGTCCTCGCGATATACGAGGTGGCGCTTGTTGCCATGCGCACTTTCCAAGAAAAACTTGGGGCACATTTGGGAGATTGTCAGTGCGCCAGCCTTCGTGTCTTCGTGCCTTCGTGTGAGAACAAATGAAAAGGCGACAGGCGACGGATGGCCTAAACGGTGCCATTGCCAATTCCAGATTTTATTAGCTCACAAAAAGATACGGATTTATTTATATACTTAATATATATTTGTTGCGCCGACTGCAAATTGAGGAACAGATTTTTTGAGATGTCGCAGGACTTCTTCAATTCCTTGTTTGCGACGTGTGGCAATAAGCGAAAGAGTCCTTCGCATTTGTTCGGGGTGTTCGTTAGCAATCAAGAGTAGTAATTCTTGCGGATGCACGGCACGAACATTCCATGGAGCAAGGAAATTTTGGGGAAAATGTTTAAGGTTGAATGTGACAACTGTTGCGATTTTTCCTTCAATTGCTGCCGCAAGAACATGTCGGTCTTTGGGGTCGTTTTTGAGAAGTGGGATATGTTGGTCGTAGTTTCTTATGCAGGAAAAAGGGAAGGCAATTTGCACTTCCCGTCGAAAAGAATCTGCAAGTTTTGAAGGCCAGTTTAATTTGTTGAGTTGGGTATGCTGAACTTCGTCAAGAATGTCTTTTGTCCAAAATGGAGAAAGGAGGCAGGGATGTTCTGAAAGACGTAACAGGAGGTCACAGACGCCGAAATTGGCAAGCACACAGGCATCAAGTAAAACTCGTAGCGGAGGGAGGATGGCCATGTAGAGAGAGAGGAGAGATGTGTGGCTAGGTGCCGGTATAATCGGCATTGTAATGTCCCGCTGCATCGACGGCATCAGAAATTCGATTTAAGGCATTACGGCGGATGCGGTTACATTTTTTTTCGTAAGCGAGGACATCGCTGAAGGCAACGCGGCGGTGTGTGCCGACTTTATGATGAGGGATTTCCCCGCGTTCCACGAGGCCCACAAAGTGTTGCCGGGACATCCCAAGGTAGTTCGCGGCGGTTTGTGTGGTGATGGCATTGTCGTCCGGAATGAGCGTGACGGCTTTGCCTTCGGAAATGAGGTGAAGGATTTTTGCAATGAGGCGAGCAAGCGTTTCTGGAACTTCGACGCGCTTTCCACGTGTGTTACTCAGGGCGAGACGTTTCGTGTTGGAAAAAGTCGTCGTAAGATTGGCAAGTTCTTCGTTGGAGAAAAGTGCGGGATGCAAACGGTCTATATGCGGTGCTTGATACATGGTTGGCAGTGTCGGGATGAAGTGGAAATTTGCAAGACTTAATCGCTATATTCGCTAACGGTAAAAAACGGCAGCAGCTATCAACGGCACGGATTGCGCAATCAGTGTCCTCGCTAGTTTCAAGGGAGCCGGCAAAACCGAACAAGGCGAGAACCTTTCCCGCCATTCCTTGTCTGCACAGGCACATATTCCAATGACGACCAATCATCCTCACGCCGCACATCGCGTGCGCACCACGCGGGCACGTTTTCCGCTCGCAATCGCAGCTTTGCTCGCCGCCGCACTCCCCATGCTCTCCGGTGTCTCGTTGCCATCCAAAGGAGAGATTCTCCCGCCCGACAACACCAGCACTACCACTGTCGGCCTCGAATACCAACCCCGCCTGAAAACCAGCGACCCCGCCACTTGGCACCGCGTCCCCTTTGCCGTAGATGTCCCCGTGCGCGGCATCACTCCCGGCGAAGGCACCTATTTCCGCAAAGCGATGGAGGTTAACACGCAATACCTCCTCACCAAATTCAGCCCCGACCACGTCCTCTACCACTTCCGCGTCCGCGCCGGAGTCCCCGACCCCAAAGGCAAAAAAACGCAAGTTCGCTTCTGGGACACCGAACTCCGCGCCTCCAACGCCGGGCGTTTCCTCATGGGCGCGGGCAACACGCTCCGCTGGCTCCCCGACCCCAAGCTGCAAACCTTCCTCGACACCGTCCTCGACGGTATCGAGGCCTGCCGCGAACCCAACGGCTACATCCTCCCGCATCCCGCCGACAAACCCATCGCCGAGGAACCCAACTACGCCCGCGCCTGGCTCACCCACGGCCTCATTGACGCCGCTATCGCCGGACACCCCAAGGCTCTCCCGCTCCTGCGCGGTCACGCGGACTGGTTCAACACCTGGGATGCTTTTCACCCCAAACTTCTCCACTGGAACAGCAACAATCACCAAGGTCACATTGCCAGCACGCGCACCTATTTCACTCCCGTGGGCAAAGCGGAAGACCTTCTCGTTGCCGAAAAATTCTACGTCTGCGACTGGTGGCTCGATGCTCTCGCGAAGCGCAATCCCGACGCGATCTGGAAATATCCGCTCCAAAACCCGCACAGCTATCTCATCACCAGTTTTGAAGCCTACCTCGACCACTACTTGGCCACGGGCGACGAAACTTATCTCCGCGCGGTCGAAGGCGCATGGGACATGATTCACGACCTCTGGGAACATGTCGGCGGCAACATCGCCGTCTGCGAAACCAAATGGGTCTTCGATAAGAAAAAGAACAAATGGCAAATCTCCGGTCCCGCCGAAGGCCATGCCCCGAGCAGCTATTATTTAAGCAAAAAAGGCCACACTGGCGAAACCTGCGGCAGCGTCTTCTGGGTCAAGCTCAACCAACGTTTCCACCGCCTCCGCCCGGACGACGAACGCTACGTCAGCGAAATCGAAAAATCCATTTACAATGTCATCCTCGCCAACCAGCAAAGCGACGGGAAAAACCGCTATCACGCCGTCATGGAAGGGAAAAAGGATCGTTGGGGAGAAGCGCAAAACTCTTGCTGCGAAGGGCAGGGCACCCGCGCTTACGGCTCACTCCCGGAATACGCTTTCTCCATCGCCAAAGATGGCCTCTACGTAAACCTCTACGAAGCGGCCACCTTCACCGGAAAAATCGCCGGAAAACAACTTGCGCTCGACCTCCAAAGCGGGTTCCCCCGTTCACCGGAAGTCGCCTTAAAACTATCCCTCCCCGAAGGGCCGAACAAAATTAAATTGCGCGTCCGCGTCCCCTCGTGGGCGCTCGCTCCCATGGCGCTTACGCTTGACGGCAAGACGCTTGCGACTGGGACTCCCGGAAGCTACGTCACGCTTGATCGTGAATGGAAGAACGGCGACACCGTGAAGTTTGTGTTACCCTTGGGACTTCGCGCCACGAAATACCGCGGGATTGATGAAATCGCGGGCAAAGAGCGTTATGCTTTGGAATACGGCCCCCTGTTATTGGGATGCAGCGACGGAAAAAAGGTGCCTGCGGAGATTCAATTGTCCGGCGCGTCGAGTCTTGTGGAGAGCGTGGATAAGACGCCAGATGCCAACTTTATTTTCCATGTGAAAGACAGCGCGGTTATTTTCAAACCATACTTTCTAATTGGCGGCGAACGCTTCACCACATTCCCCATTGTAGAGGCTGCTTCCGGGAAATAACTCGAGGGCGCAGACAGGTTTTTCGCTTCGGTGACTCCCGCCGGGGGGGGCTGGTGGGAGGCAAGCGGCCAAGCGGCGGGACGCCGCTTCTACTTTTGTCCCCTGTGAGGCAGTTTGGTCAAACGGGGAGGCAAGCGGCGAGACGCCGCTTCTACTTTTGTCCTCCGTGAGGCAGACGGGTTGGCTGAGGCAGCACAGGAAAAGTGTCCAGGCATTTTCAAAAGGGGAGGGGCGGAAAACAAAAATATTTTGAGGTGGATTTCCGCATGAGGAAACGATTCTCTCCACCTCCTGTTGTTTTTTAATCACCTCTCAACCACACTCCCAAATATGAAAAAACTTTTTTCCCTTTGCTCTGCTTTCCTTTGCGTTTTGCTTGGATTGTCCGTCACTGGTTGCACGCAAGCGACCTCCAGCTCCGAAGAATGGGGCGGGAAAGATCATCCCGGGGTGCGCCTCTACACAATTGATAACGGGCATGGCTTGCGGGTGCGCATCTCAAATTTCGGAGCCTTGCTCGTCTCCGTTGAGACGCCGGACAAAAACGGCATAGTGAGTGATGTCGCTCTCGGCTACGCGACTTTAGAGGAATACCTTAAGGATTCTACCTATTTTGGCGTTGTGGTCGGACGTGTGGCAAACCGCATCGCCGGTGGGCAATTCACTCTCGATGGCACCACTTACACGCTTCCCAAAAACAATACTCCGGGCGGCATCCCTTGCACCTTGCATGGCGGGAATGCCGGATTTAGCAGGGTCGTGTGGGACGCTGAGCCTTTCGTCAGCAATGGCGATTCCGGCCTGCGGCTCACTTATAAGAGCAAGGATGGCGAGGAAGGATTTCCGGGGAATCTCGTCGCCACGGTTACTTACACCGTGCTCGCCGATAATACGTTGCGCGTAGAATATGGAGCGGTGACGGACAAAGCCACCCCCGTCAACCTCAGCCAGCACAGCTATTTCAATTTGGCCGGAGAAGGGAACGGGGACATCCTCAGCCATGAGGTGCGTCTGAATTCATTGCAGTTCACACCGGTCAACGCCGGGTTGATTCCTACGGGCGAATTGCGCTCTGTGATTGGGACGCCGTTTGACTTCACGAAGCCGCACACCGTCGGAGAACGCATCAACGCAAAGGATGAACAACTCGAACTCGCTGGAGGCTACGACCATAATTGGGTGCTTGCCGGTGAAAGAGGAAAGACGCCGCGTTTGGCCGCAGAGGTCTATGAGCCGAAGAGCGGGCGCGTGTTGACGATTTCGACCACGGAACCGGGGATTCAATATTACAGCGGGAATTTTCTCGATGGTTCGTTGAAGGGCAAGTCGGGCAAGGTTTATCTCAAGCGGGGCGGGCTTGCTTTGGAGACGCAGCACTTCCCTGATTCGCCCAACCAGTCGGCGTTCCCTTCTGTGATTTTGCGCCCCGGCGAGCACTACAGGAGCGTGACGGAATTTAAGTTTTCCACACGTTGAACCCGATTTTCCACAAGCCCGGCGATTCTGCCGGGCTTTGTGTTTTTACGCAGGCGTGTTCGCGGCTAAGATATCTCTTCTAAAGAGAAGTATTTGTTCGCAAAGGGTATCATGCGAAACGGGGAAACCGTCTCATGCTCCGACTTCCACGATACCAAGGGGCGTCTGCGTCTTCCATGCACCCCGCGTAAAGTCGGGAATGGGCACTGGCGCACTGCCCGCGGCTACCGAGCGCGTCGAAATCTCAAGGAGGCTACTCCACGCCGCCGCGTCATAGACAGTCATGTCCGGCGTCCAGCCTCTGCGGAGGCAGTCCATCAGCCGATAGTTCATCACGAAGTCCATTCCGCCGTGTCCTGCTCCTTTGGCGGAAGCTGCAAGCCCGCGGATAAGAGGATGGGTGAAGCGGTTGCGCATTTTCTGCATGTCGGCGGCATTGAGCCAGGCACCGGATCCTTTGGCGGAGAGTCCGTATTTGCGGGGAGTATCCAGTGCAAGGCGCGCCGGATAGTCGAAGAAGGTGGCTTCCGTGCCGCACAATGCATTGATGCGGCTGTAGGGGCGCGGACTCACGACATCGTGCTGCACCATAATCGTCAGCCCGCGTTCGGTTTTGACGAGAGAGGTGTTCATGTCTCCGCAAAGATATTTCTCTCCCGCATGGCGGCCACCGTTGGGATTTTTTTTGAGAAGGTGGCGTGTAAGTCCACGCTCCGGAGAGCTGGTGGAGACGAGAAACTTGAATTGGTCGCCGCGCCCTATGCCCAGCGATTGGCAAATGGGGCCAAGGCCGTGCGTGGGGTAAAGATTGCCGTCAAAACGCTTGTGGTATTCGCGCCGCCAGTCGCCTTCCGACCCGAGCTGAAAGAGGACACCGCGCAGATCATGGATATAGGCACACTCGGCGTGGTGGAGATCGCCGAATACGCCATTGCGCACCAGATTGAGGATGAAAAGCTCGTTTTCCCCGTAACAGCAGTTTTCGAGAATGACACAGTGGCGTTGCGCACGTTCTGAAGCATCTACCAGTGCCCAGCATTCATCAACGGTCACCGCAGCGGAGACTTCGACGAAGACGTGTTTCCCAAGCTCCAGCGCCTTAAGGCACATCGGCGCGTGCCATTCCCAAGGCGTGGCGACATAGACGGCATCGAGGTCTTCCCGTGCGACAAGCTGTTCCCATGCGCTCTCGCTTCCTGCGTAAATCTCCGGGGTGTTCCCGCGGCGTTCTTTCACCCGTCGCGCGGCGCGTTCTGCACGTTCTCGGCGCAAGTCGCACAGCGCGGTGACTTCCACGAAATCCAGCGCGGACAAATCGTTGACGTGCCCCATCCCGCGATTGAGACCGATGACGCCGACGCGGATTTTCGCCGTTGGCGCAGTCGTCAGCGCGTGGACGGGTTTTTGCCCGGGCGGGCGCGGACGCACAGTGGAGATGCCCTCGGAGCCGGAAGCAAAGGATGCTGCCGAATACACTTCCGGGCGAAGTGGAGCGGCTGCAGCAAGACCACCGAGGCCGAGGCCTAATCCGGTGCTCGCGACGGTTTTAATAAAGGTGCGGCGGGTATTAGGATCGGAAGCCATGTTCATCCACAAGTTTTTTTAGCCCCAAGAGGGCACAGAAAAGAAAACAAAAACGGGTTTTATTTGACCGCAAATTATACGGATAAAAGGGATGTTTTTAATGGATTATTTTGTAACTCATTTATCAAAACATCCCGGTAATCCGTATGCTCCGCAGTCAAAGATTGTCTCTTAATATGTGCCATCCGTGGATGGCAAAGGTCTTTGCTTTTTAATTACGACAGAAAGCCCTGAGGTGCGGGCTGTGCCTTGACGAGGGCGTTTGCTTCGGCGTCGTTTTTGAATTGTCCCGCCTTTGCGTCCCATTCGAGCGTGCGCCCGAGCCGTTGGGCGATGACACCCAAGAGCATTATTTCGGAGAACGGCCCGGAATAGCTGAAATCCGAGACGGCTTTCTCGCCTTTGCGAATCGAGTCCACCCAGTTCTGGTAGTGGCCGCGTTTGACGCGTTCGTATTTTTGCGGGACGTTTTTCTCCTGAAATGCTTTAAATTTCTCTTCCGGGAAGGTGTTGATCGGGTTGCCGTTTTCGCCGGCGGCAAAAGAACATTCCGAGCCGGTGAAATAAGACCCGCTGGCGTCGTTGAGCCGGGCGCCATTGAAGGGCTGTTTGTTTTTGGGGACACCGTCCAACCAGGTCAATTCGATGGGGCCGCGCTTGGTTGTGCCGGGGAAGTGGAAGACGATACGGCTGCTGAGCGGGAAGGCGACTTCACTCTTCGAGGGGACTTCGACTTCGATTTTTGAGGGAAGCCCGAGTTCGAGGATGTAATTGGCCGGATTTAAAACGTGTGCGGCCATGTCGCCGAGTGCGCCGCAACCGAACGCGTAGTAGCCGCGCCATTTGAAGCTGTGCAATCCGTCGCGGTAGGCGATGGGCTTTGCAGCACCGAGCCAGAGGTCCCAAGCCAGATGTTTTGGAACGGGCTTTTCGGGGTTATAAGCGGCCATCCCTTGCGGCCACACAGGACGATTCGTCCATGCAGTGACCTTGCTGACTTCGCCGAACAGTCCCGCTTCATACCATTCCTTCAGGATGCGGATGTGCGGGGTGGAGTTTCCCTGATTGCCCATTTGGGAGACGATACCTTTTTCGGCGGCGAGCGCGGCGAGGCGGCGGGTTTGATCCACGGTGTGCGTGAGTGGCTTTTGGACATAGACATGCTTGCCCAGGCCAACTGCCGTGTAGGCGACGCTGAAGTGCATGTGGTCGGGGATGGAGACGGTGACGGCGTCTATCTCCTTGCCCAGCTTATCAAACATTTCCCGGTAGTCGGTAAAGGCGCTGGCCTTCGGGAAACGCTTTTTTGCTCCGGCGAGGTTTCTGGAGTCCACGTCGCAGAGGCCGATGATGGTGGCCCCGGCTTTGGAGACGCCGTTGGTGTCGGTTCCGCCTTGTCCCCCGACGCCGACGCTGGCGACTTGAATGCGATTGCTGGGCGCGTTTTGGCCTTTCAGAAACCCGGAAGGCAAAAGGAGCAGCCCCGAAGCGAGGCTGGCGTTTTTGAGGAAGTCGCGGCGCGACGAAACGGAGGTACTCATAAAAATAAAAACTAAGAAGAAATCCCTGTGACAGGGGTGCCGGGGAATGGTTCCATCGGCGGATGGAAGAGAAAATAAAGAGGGGATTTGCATTATAATCTATTCTCAATCAATGGAATCATTCCAAAAGACGTTCCCGCTGGCGAAAGTCCGCTTGCCCGCTCCTCCCGGGAACCTCCAGCCGTCTCCCTTGTCCACTATTAGCTTCTAATTAACAACCAACAGACGCCCATATGAAATTTATCCCTGTCCCGGCTTTACTCCTCAGTCTATTGCTCGCGGCAGTTCCTTCGTTGATGGTTTCCAGCGCGGCCTTGGCTGCACCGGCATTCGCGCCCGATGTCATATTTTCTATCGGGCAACCCGACGGTTATTGTGCCGAGTTTGCCCTGGCCAAAGACGGCTATGCCGCATTTCCGAAAAAATTTCCCAAAGGCGTCACCTACGAAGTCGGCAAGAGCAAGCCGGAGCGCGACTGGCCATTTCTACATCCGTCGAAACAAGACGTTTCCTGGGCAAAGGGCGGAGAGACGCACCCGTTTACGATACGTTTCCAATCCGGGAAAGCCATTGAGGAACCGACGACGTTTGTCATCGGCTACATGGGCACGCAGGGCGACTTGTCTAATATCCATGTCGTGGTAAACGGCACTCGGTTGCCGACTCAAGTTCCTCAAAATGTCGGATTCGGCGACATCGTCCACAACCCCACTCGCAAGGGGCGCCCGGCGGCAAATCTGTTCACGATTCCCGCAGGGACGCTCAAGCAGGGTGCAAACACGATTACCATCACCCTCGAAGGAAAGAGCTGGATACTCTACGATTACGTCGCATTGCGCAAAGAGGCAAAGCCGCTTGCCGCCCCCGAGCGCCCCGAAGCCAAACTGCTCGCGGCCTTTCGCAATGGGCCGGATGCCCCGATGCGCGATGTGCAAAAAATCGTCTTTGCTGTCCGCGCTTCCGGCACCGATGAGCACTGGTATGCCAATTTCGGCTACTACGCCTTTGACGAAAAGCTCAAGCCCGCGCCCAACCCCGGCGGTAAGCTCTGCCTCTACGACCTCGACACCCGGCAAATCCAAACTCTGCTCGACGACCCGCAGGGAGCCGTCCGCGATCCGCAGGTGCATTACAGCGGGAAGAAAATTCTTTTTTCCTACCGTCCCGGCGGCACCGAATATTACCACCTCTACGAAATTGGCCTCGACCCGAAGGAAACCCCGCTGAGGCAACTTACCGATGGCGAATTCGACGATATCGAGCCGACCTACAGTGCCTCTGGAAAGATCATTTTCGTGTCCAGACGCGCCAAGCGCTGGGTGAATTGCTGGGCCACGCCGGTTGCGATTCTCTACGGTTGCGACCTCGACGGGAAAAACATCCACGCCCTCTCCGGCAACATTGAGCACGACAACACCCCGTGGCCTCTTCCCGACGGGCGCATCCTCTATACCCGCTGGGAATACGTGGACCGCAGCCAAGTCCACTACCACCACCTCTGGGCGATGAATCCCGATGGCACCCGCCAAATGGTCTATTACGGTAACATGCACCCCGGGCGGCTCTATATTGACTCCAAGCCAATACCCGGCAGCGAGAAAATCGTCTCCATCTTTTCGCCGGGGCACGGCAGGACGGAACACGCTGGCAATGTCGGCATAATTGATCCCCGGCTCGGCCCCGATGAGAAAAGCGCGGCGAAGATTATCAGCCGCGGTAAAAGTAATTTCCGCGACCCGTGGGCGTTTTCGGAGCACGCATTCATGGTCGTTGACCAATCCCGGATGCTCCTGCTGGACGACAATGGCAGCGAACAGACTTTGCTCGAACTGCCCCAAGAATGGCGGGAGAAAAAGCTCCTCCTCCATGAACCGCGCCCCGTCCTCGCCCAGAAGCCGGAGCGTGCCACCGCCGACCAGACCGTCGCCACCATGTCTACGGGGCGCCTGATGTTGACCGACGTTTATCAGGGCCGGAACATGGCCGGCATCCAGCGCGGCGAAATCAAGAAACTCTTAATTCTGGAAAGTCTCCCCAAGCCCATCAACTACACCGGTGGCATGGAGCCGTTGTCCTGGGGCGGCACGTTCACCCTTGAGCGCATCGTCGGCACCGTGCCTGTGGATCCGGACGGCTCCGCAAACTTCGATCTGCCCGCCGAACGCAGCTTCTTCTTTGTCGCGCTCGACGAAAATGACCTCTCGGTAAAACGCATGCAATCGTTCCTCTCCGTGATGCCCGGCGAGGTGAATTCATGTGTCGGTTGCCACGAAGAGCGCACCGCCTCGCCGCCCCGCTACACGAATTTCCCCACCGCCTTCAAGCGCCCGCCAAGCCCCATCACCCCTGTGGCGGATTTCCGGGGCGTTGATGCCTTTGGCAAGAAACTGGCTGTGCCGACGGGTATCCCCGACGTCATAGATTTTGCCCGCGATGTGCAACCCGTTCTCGATGCGCACTGCGTCAGTTGCCACTCGCCCGACAAGCGCGAAGGCCGCATTTCTCTGGTCGGGCACCGCACACCCTTCTATTCGGTGAGTTACGCCACAATTACCGCGTGGAATCTCGTCGCCGACGGGCGCAACCGCCCCCAAAGCAACTACGCCCCGCGCACTCTTGGCAGTAGTGCCAGCCGGCTCGTGAAACTCAGTGACGGCTCGCATTACGGCACAAAATTAACAGAGCGCGAAAAAGCGCTTATCCGCCTTTGGTGCGAAAGCGGTGCCGCCTATCCCGGCACCTACGCTGCACTCAGCAGCGGCATGATTGGCGGCTATGTGCGGAATAACCAGAATAAGGAAGATCTGAAGTGGCCGGAAGTCCAGGCCATGAAACAGACGCTTCAGCAAAACTGCGCTTCCTGCCATAACGGGAAAAAAACGATACGCCTCCCGCTTACCCCGTCTGACGAAACGAACACCACCTGGTGGGTCATTCCGACGGGAGATCCCCGGCACAAATTCTCGAGGCAAATCGTCTATGATTTAACCGCCCCGGACAAATCGCTCTTGTTGCTTGCGCCGCTGGCGAAATCTGCGGGCGGCTACGAGTCTTGCGGCGCGGCGGTGCTGCCCGGCAAAGATGATCCGCGTTACCAGACAATTTTGGCCGCCATCGAACGGACAAAAGCGCGACTCGATGAAATTAAGCGTTTTGACATGCCGGGCTTTGTCCCGCCTCCACAATACATCCGCGAGTTGAAGAAGTATCAAATTTTGCCGAAGAAACATGCCCCGGAAACGCCCGTGGATACTTATGCGCTTGAGCAGCAGTATTGGCGTTCGCTCTGGCGCAAAGAAGATAGATAGAAGGGAGAAGAAGGGGGCAGGGGAACTTGTTATCACTCACGTTGCCTTGCCGCCCGTCCCCGGATTTTTTCCCGTTTCCCCACTATGCGCAAACTCCACATTCCGCTCCTCTCCGCACTCCTCTGCCTGCTGTATGCCACGTTGGGCGCGGCACCTGTTCAGGACGCCGCCAAGTCGCCCGCCGCCCCCGCTGCTCCTATTCGCAATTTGCTCGCCGAGTTTCGCAACGGCCCCGCCGCCCCCATGCGCAATGTCAAAAAGATTGTCTTCGCCGTTCGCGGCGGCGGCACCGATGTGCACTGGTATGCCAATTTCGGCTACTATGCCGATGACGACCAACGCAGGCCCTTTCTTCTGAACGGTGGAAAACTTTGCGCCTACGACCTCGATACAAAAAAAATCGAACTCCTCCTCGACGACCCCGCCGGTTCCGTCCGCGATCCGCAAGTGCACTATAACGGCGAAAAAATTCTCTTCTCTTACTGTCCGGGCGGGAGCACGTTTTTCCATCTTTACGAAATCGGTCTTGACCCCCAAAAAATCCCCCTGAAACAGCTCACCTTCGGCGAATTTGACGACATCGAACCAAGCTACTCCGCTACCGGAAAAATCATTTTTGTCTCCACCCGCGCCAAGCGCTGGGTGAACTGCTGGTTGACGCCCGTCGCCATTCTTTACGGCTGCGACCTCGACGGAAAAAATATCCACGCCCTTTCCGGCAACATCGAGCACGACAACACCCCGTGGCCTCTCCCCGACGGACGCATCCTCTACACACGTTGGGAATACGTGGACCGCAGCCAAGTCCACTATCACCATCTCTGGACAATGAACCCCGACGGCACCCACCAAATGGTCTTTTATGGAAACATGCGCCCCAACAACGTCTATATTGACGCCAAGCCGATTCCTGGAAGTGACAAAATCGTTGCCTCCTTCTCATGGGGGCACGGCAGCACCGAACACGCCGGAGCCATCGGTATAATAGACCCGAGCCATGGCCCGGACGAAAAGAGCGCGATGAAGACAATTTCGCCAAAGGGCAAAAACAATTACCGCGACCCGTGGGCGTTTTCGGAGAGTTCATTTCTCGCTGCCACCGGCACCCGGTTGATTCTGATGAACGGAGAAGGAAAAGAGCAGACGCTGCTCGATTTGCCCAAAGAATGGAAAGAGAAAAAGCTCCTCGCCCACGAACCCCGCCCAGTCATCGTGCGCCCTCCTGAGCGCACTATCAGCGACATGACCGACCGCACCGCCAAGACGGGAAAATTGCTTTTAAGCGATGTTTACCAAGGCCGCAACATGGCCGGTGTCGAACGCGGTGAAATCAAAAAACTTCTCATACTCGAAACACTCCCCATGCCCGTCCACTACGATGGCGGGATGTATCCTGTGTCTTGGGGCGGCACCTTTACTCTGGAGCGCATTTTTGGCACCGTGCCCGTAGAGGCCGACGGCTCCGCAAACTTTGAACTTCCCGCAGGCCGCAGCTTCTTCTTCGTGGCCCTCGACGAAAAAGACCTCTCCGTAAAACGGATGCAATCGTTCGTTTCTGTGATGCCCGGAGAAGTGAACGCCTGCATCGGCTGCCACGAGGAACGCACCGCTGCGCCGCCGCGTTACGCAAAATTCCCAAGCGCATTCAAGCGCGCCCCAAGCCCCATTACGCCCATTGCCGATTTTCGCGGTATTGACGGTCTTGGGAACAAGCTTGCGGCTCCGACAGGGATTCCCGATGTGATTGATTTTCCCCGCGACGTGCAGCCCATTTTCGATGCGCATTGCATCCGTTGCCATTCGCCGGACAAGCGCGACGGGCGCATTTCTTTAGTCGGGCATCGCACCCCTTTTTATACCGTGAGTTACGCCTCGCTCTTTGCCCGGAATCTCGTCGCCGACGGGCGCAACTTTCCCCTGAGCAACTATGCGCCGCGCACCATAGGCAGCAGCGCCAGCCGCCTTTTGAAGTTTACCGACGGCACCCACTACGACGCAAAATTGACGGGGCGGGAACAGAAAATCCTCCGCCTCTGGATAGAGACCGGTGCCGCCTATCCCGGCACTTATGCCGCTGTTGGCAGCGGGATGCTCGCCGGCTATGCGCACAACATCCAGGACCAACAAGACCAACATTGGCCGGAGATGAAAGCGTTAAAAGAGACCATTCTCCAAAATTGTGCCACTTGCCACAGCACTCAAAACAAGATGCGCCTCCCGCATACTTTATCTGACGACGGGGATATGATATGGCATAAAATTTACCGCGATGACCCTCTCCGGAAATTTTCGCGGCAGGTGGTTTTTGATTTAACGGTCCCGGAAAAATCCACCATCCTGCTGGCTCCGTTGGCGAAGTCGGCAGGCGGTTACGAGTCCTGCGGCCCGGCGGTTTTTCAGGATAAAAATGACCCGCGTTTCAAAGCAATTTTAACGGCCATTGAGCGGGCTAAACAACACCTCGATACTATTAAGCGTTTTGACATGCCGGGATTCATCCCCCGTTCGCAATACGTTCGCGAGATGAAGAAGTATGGCATTTTGCCGAAGGAACATGCCCCGGATGCTTCCGTGGATACCTATGCACTTGAGCAGCAATATTGGCGTTCGCTCTGGTATCGCCCGGAATAGCGCAAGGAGAGGTTTTTGCTTTCGCCCCCGCTCCCTCCTCATCGCTGATGCCTCTTGCAATCAGCGGCGGGTTTCATAGACGCGCCACACAGCACTTTTCTCATGCACGCAGAACAGACACCCATCCACTTCCCGCCCTCGCCGCGCGAATTTTTGCAACTCTCCCCGGCAGAAGTGCGCGAACAATTCCTCGTCGAAAAACTTTTTGAGAGCGGCGCTCTCAAAATCCAATTCACGGCTTGTGACCGGCTCGTTGTCGGCGGCGCTGTCCCGACCACCGTCCCCCTTATTCTCAAAAACAGCAAGGAGACCGGCTCGGACTTTTTTCTCGCCCGCCGCGAACTCGGCGCGCTCAACATCGGCGCCCCCGGTTGGATTGAGGCCGACGGCATCCGCTATGCACTTGGCGTGCGCGAATGCCTCTACATCGGGCAGGGCGTGCGCGATGTGGCGTTTGGCAGCGACGACCCGGCCCACCCGGCCCGTTTCGCGCTCTTCAGCGCACCCGCACACAAATCCTATCCGACGAAGCTGGTGCGCGAGGCCGATATCAAGCCTGTGCATCTGGGCGCACAAGCCACCGCCAATGACCGCGTCATCCGCAAATGTATTTTTGCCGACGGTGTGCAAAGCTGCCAGCTCGTCTTGGGCTACACCTCGCTTGCCGAGGGCAGCGTTTGGAATTCCTACCCGACGCACACGCACACGCGCCGCTCGGAGATATACTTGTATTTCGACCTCCCGGAGAACGGCCTCGTCGCTCATTTTGCCGGGCGGCCCGATGCCACACGCCACATCTTTGTGCGCAACGAAGAAGCCGTTTTGTCGCCGCCCTGGTCGGTGCATTTCGGGTGCGGCACGGCCAACTACCGTTTTATCTGGGCTATGGCCGGCGAAAACCTCACCTACGACGATATGGACCCTGCGCCACCCGCCGTTTTGCGTTGAGCCGGGCATCAGGGAGGCGCGTGTTTTCTGCATTAACCGGATGGCGAAGCTCCTTTGCCTCTTTTATTGACCTTCGCCGCCCTTTCGCCAGACTCACACCCTCACTCTTTTTTTTGTACAACATATCACGGATGCCCCATGCCCAAAGTACCATTAGCCAGTCTCGACCCTCGTTTGCAAAAGCAGGCCTCAGCCGCCGAACAAGCGCTTCGTAACAACCCGCAATATGCCGCCGAAATCGCCCAGGGCCTTCTATCCCGCAACCCGGAATGCGTTGAATTGCGCCGCCTCCTGCGCAAAGCACAGAAGCTTGTTTACCTGAATGCCAGCAATGGATTCGGGCGCCTGCTCGGGCCGCTCACCAGCTTTGCCGGATTGATGGGCAATTCAAAACTCATCCAGACCAATCCCCTGCAGGCGACTGAAGTCGCCGAGCGGACTCTCGCCAAAAAGCCTTCCGACATCGCCGCCAACAAGATGCTCGCGGGTGCAGCAGACAAGCTCGGCTGGCACGACACGGCGGCATTCGCCTACGAGGAAATCGCGCACGCCGATCCCAAAAACATCACCAGCCACATCGCCGTGGGCAACGCCTACATCAAAGACGAAGACTACGACTCCGCATTGCGGGCCATGGACGATGCCCTCAAACTTTTCCCCGGCAATGGCGAGCTTCAGGAAGTGGCCCGCCGTGCATCCGTCGCCAAGACCATGCGTGGTAAGTGGAGCGCGGAGGGCGATATTCAGGGCCGAATCAAAGATGGCGAAGATGCGAACAATCTCGAAATATCGGGGCGCATCGTCTTGGACGACGAAGCCGTCATCCGCATCGTCACGGATCTCGAACAGAAAATCGCGGCAGACCCGGAAAATGTGGACTACTACCGCGAAGCTGTCCGCCAATACCTCAAACTCAAAGACCTCGAACGCGCCATAGATACGTTGCGGCGCGCACGCCAGACGGCCATCGGGCGGGCCGACACCGCACTGGAGAAGCAGGAGAATGAGCTTTCCATCGAGCTTTACGCCTGGCGCGTCGCCAGCCTTGCTTCACAACTCGAGGCCGATCCCGGCAATGCCGAGTTGCGCACCCGTTACGAACAGGAGTGCGCGGATGCCGCTGCCTACAAGTTGCACATTTCCCAGGCGCTCGTGGACCGCTATCCGAACGATTACGGCTACCGCTATGATCTGGGTGTCCTTTTGCTCGAAAACGGGCGCAATGATGACGCCATCCAGCAATTGCAAATTGCGCAGCGCAACCAGAAGAACCGCCACAACGCCATGCTTTATCTGGCGCGTGCTTTTATCAGAGGGGAAAAATTTGACCTCGCCGCCGATCAGTTGCGCACCGCCAAGGGCGAAATACACACGATGAGCGACATCAAGAAGGACATTATCTACGAGCTTGGCGGTGTCCTGGAGAAGCTCGGACGGGAGAAAGAGGCGATGGATGAATACAAGGAGCTCTACATGGCGGATGCCTCTTACAAAGACGTTTCTTCAAAAATCAATGCCTTCTACGCCAAACAGCGTTGATCGCCATGGGTGCCCGTTTTCAGTTCTTCGACGGCGATGATGAATTTCTTGTGGAGCGGGCGGCCCGCACCCGCTTTGAGGAGTTTTCTCAGGACGCTGCCGATGATTTTTCCCGCGAGATCATAGATGCTGCTTCCCAGAAGGTGGATGATGCCGAGTCGGCGCTTGACGCCTTTATTTCTGCGGTGCGCACGCTTCCCATGTTCGGCGGCAAAAAGTATGTCTGGCTGCGCAACATGAACTGGCTCTCCACGGATTCCGTGCTGGGGCGTTCCGAGGGCGGGGAAGCTTGTGTGGCCCGCCTGTTGAAAGTCCTGGAAACGGTGGAGCCGGAAAGTGTCGGCGTCGTCATCAGCGCATTTCCCGCCAATCGCGTCCGCAGTGCGACGAAGTGGCTCGAAGCAAATGGCGAGTCCACGGTGATCAAGTCTGCTGGCAAGGCCTCCCCGTTTGCTAAAACGGCGGCCAAGGTGCCCGATGCCGTAGTGGAGTTGATGGAGTCCGAGTGCCGCTCCTCAGGTGTCAAAATCGGGAGTGCCGCCCGGCAAAAGTTGTTTGACAAGACTGGAGGCAACACGCGCCTGCTCCTGGAGGAGTTGCGCAAGCTCGTTACCTATCTCGGCGCAGATGGCGGTGAAATCACCGCGGCGCTGGTTTCAAAGCTCGTCTCTGACTTTGGAGAGGGGAATTTTTTTGAACCGGTAGAGGCGTTTTTTTCGGGTGATCTGGCATTGGCATTGGAGACACTGCACCGCTTCTTTTTTCACAATCCCGATGGGGCACGTCCGCTTTTTACTGCGCTGCAAAACCGCACCCGCTTGCTCATCCAATTGCGTGCGCTCATGGATTCCGGCGAGATCCGGGCTACGGCCCGTCTGGACGAGGCCGGTTTCGCACAGGCTGCTGCCGTGCATGCAAAGCATTTTGAGGCTGATGCCGAAAAGACTTCGCTCAATGTTTTCACGCAAAATGTCTGGTATCTGGGCAACTCGATTGCTCCGGCGACGCAGTTGTTTTCTTTGCGGCAATTGACAGAGCTTCAATTGGGCTTAGTCGAAGGTTTCGCTGCTCTGCTGGCCCGCCCCGGGGAGCCGGAACCGATATTGCGCGAATTGTTCGTGCGCGGTTTGGGGAGCGCTCACGCCCGGCGTGCGTGAGAGGGCGCTTTTTTTAGGCTTAACGGTAGTGGCCTGCAGAGGATTTTCTCCCTCCTTAGAAAGATATGGGCGAGACTTGCATTCTGAAGAAATTATCAAATCGTCTGCGGCATATGAATCCCATCCACGTTGCCCGTAACAGCGCCCCGCTCGGCACTTTTACAGAAGAAGAAATCAAGGACGGTCTGAACAATGGCCGTTTTTTGCTAACAGATCTGGCCTGGCGGATCGGCATGGCGCAGTGGAAGACCCTTTCGGCTTGGGAGGAGTTCGGCGTGCAGCAGCGGGTATCGCTCCCGGGCGCAGTGCCGATACCGGGAGAGCCGGAGACGCCTGAACCGGCTTGGGAGCGTTCGGCTGAGATCGGGGCATGGCGGGCATTCAGGCAGACGATTTGGAGCGTGTTGCGCACACCAGCCAAGGTGTTTTCTTCGCTGACCACGAGCGGCGAGATCGGCAAGACCCTGCTTTTCTACATCGCTGCTGCGTTTCCCAGCGTGATTTTAGCGCAAGCTGCATTTTTCCCTCTTCAGCAATGGTGGCTGGATATTTGGAACAAAGTTATCTCTGAGTATTCCGGAATTGATCTTGCAGTTTTGCAAGCGTCTCAACGGATGGATGGTGTGCCGCCGGAGGTAGCCAGCATGGTGCAAAGTGTGCAAATCGGCAGCGCTGTTGTCGGGGCTGTTATCGGGGTGCTGGCGGGTATGTTTATTCTCGCAGGGATAGATCATCTGATGCTGTTGCTCGTGCGCGGTGCAAAGCGCCCGTTCATCGTGACGTTTAAGGTCAATGCATATGTCTATGGCTCACTGGCTCCTTTCACATGGATCCCTCTTCTGGGTGGACTCATCTCCGTGATTTGGGGGACCTCGTTGAGGATAATCGGCTTGTCGCGTGCCCATGGCATATCCGCCAGACGGGCGGCGGCGGCGGTGCTGATACCGCTTATCGCGATGGGGGCATGCGTGGGGACGATGTTTGCTTTGGGCGCGACGCTGATGGGGCATCTGAGGCCGCTCATGCCTCCGTCTTCCGGAGTCTCGCCGGCACCAGCCAGTGCCCCGTCAGGTAACCCGCGTGCGCATGTGGAAATGGTCATAGGGGAAGAGGTAAATCCTTTCCGCTTCCCGTGAAAGATGCGGGCGGGGGCAAAGCCGGAGAAGAGCCTGAGCCGGCAGTTTCCTGTTTCTATTTTTTCATTTCCCGTTTTTATCCGCACTCATGCGTTTCATCCTCGCTTCCGCATCGCCGCGCCGCCGTGAACTCCTCGCCCGCCACGGGCTTTTTCCCGAAGTGCTTCCAGCGGGAGTTGTCGAGGATGAGGCCCCCGATACGCCACCGCGGGTCATGGTGTTGCATAATGCCGTGCTCAAAGCCCGTTATATCGCCCACCAGTTCCCGGACGCTCTTGTGATCGGCGCGGATACGACTGTGGCCATTGATGATACAGTGCTCAACAAGCCAGCCGACATGGAGGGCGCACGCGCCATGCTGCGGCGGCTGTCGGGACGCGAGCACACTGTCTATACCGGAGTCGCCATCGTGTGCGCGGCGCACGGCGTGGACGAGTCGCATTGCGTGACGAGCCGGGTGCGCTTCAAGACGCTGACCGAAGCTGTCATCACCGCTTATTTCCAGCGGGTGGACCCGCTGGACAAAGCTGGCGCTTACGGCATCCAGGAGGGGAGGGAACTCATCATTGCCGATTACGATGAGCCTGTTTCCAACATAATGGGCTTGCCCGTGGAGTTTGTCGTCGAGCGGCTCAACGCACTTGGATTTGCGGGCACCCTGGCCTGATTTTCATGAAACACTCAGACTGGGCTTCATGACGGTGGCCCCGATGTTGAGCGCCCGGTCGCACCAAGTCCACGGCCCGTCGAGATTCGATAAGCCGCCATTGAGGGCCAGCTCCTCGTTCCATTCCCGTCCGTGGGTCGGCTCGTGGGCCAAAAGGCGGGCAGGGTCGCCGTCTATCGTGTGGACTGCCAGCGGGCTGAATGTGAACAGAAGTTCCGTTTGCGCGTCGGAGAAGCCGCGGATGCGCAAGAGACGGCTCAAGCGCAACTCGCTGCTGGAGTCACCGTCTTGCTGTGCAAAGACCAACCAACGCGTTGTCGTCGGAGGCGGAATCAGCAAGTCGGCGATGTCGTCTTCGTGAAGTGTCCAGGCGCTCCCTTCGCTGTCAGGCTGGAGCCTGCGGATGTGGCGGGCGATGAGGCCGTGTTTTCCCGAAAAGACGAGGGGCTGCGGGGCTTCCAGAAGGAAACCTCCGGATGCGGAGTCGGGTGTTATTTGGTAGCTTTTGAATGGCATATCGGTGTGTTGTGCCTGCTTAGGCGAGGGATTCCCGCGAAAGCAGAATAAGCTCTTGGGTGGTGAGTGCGCGCCGCCGGGCACGGCTGGTCTGGCGCACGAGCGGGACGAGGCGCTGGAGATTCGCTTTGAGGCCCATCCCGTCCAGCACAGCGGCGAGCGAGGAGGAGCCGGATTTTTCCCCGATGACGAAGGGGGTGCGCTCCCGCCCGACCATCTCCGGGGCGATCGGCTCATAAGTGCGCCGGTCCCGGGCCAAGCCTGCACAATGAATGCCCGACTCGTGGGTGAATACGCCGGCTCCTACTATGGGCTTGGTGGCGGGGACGGGGCGTGCGGCGGCGAGGGCCAGCATGTCGGAGAGCGCACCTAGACGGCGCGTATCCACGGCGCAATCGCCTCCACAGGCCACGCGCCACGCCATGACGACTTCTTCCAATGGTGCGTTTCCGGCGCGTTCGCCAAGCCCGTTGACGGTGACATCCGCCCATGTGGCTCCGGCTTGGATGGCGGCGAGCGTGTTGGCAGTAGCCAGACCGAGGTCGTTGTGCGCATGGATCTCCAGTGGCGGGGCGATGGGCAGCAAGCGCGTCACTGTGGCGGCGGCGCGGTGTGGAGACCAGATGCCGACTGTGTCGGCGAGGCGCAGGCGCAACACCTCGGCGGCACGGGCTACGGCGGCAAAGTCTTCGAGGAAAAGCGGGTTTGCCCGGGATGCATCCTGAGCGCCGATGGAGACGCCGGTGAAGGTGTCGCGGGCCTCATCGGCAAGGGAACGCAGGTCTTGAAGCACGCGTGCTTGTGTGATGCCCCATGCACGCAAGTGAATGTCTGATACGGGGAACGAGATGTGGACATGCCGCGCCCGCGTGGCGGTGGCGGCACGCAAATCTTCGCGTCGCGCCCGGCACCAGGTGATGACGCGGTCGGGGCCGATGGCGTCGGCGACGGCGTTGATATCGTCCACCGCATTGGCCCCCATGACGGGGATGCCTACTTCGAGTAGTGGCACGCCGATGTCGGCGAGGGCGCGTGCGAGAAGTATCTGATCGTCGCGTGCGAGCACCACGCCAGGTGCTTGGACACCGTCGCGCAATGTGGTGTCTATGAGATACAAATCGTGTAACATGGCAGGAAAAAGAAAGAAAAATGGTGCGAAATGCGAATCAGCCCGGCGTGGGCACCCCGCATATTTTACGGAAATCCGATCACCTTTGCCTGATTTTGCAGGCATTGGCGCACGGCGGCAAGCGGCGGGACGCCGCTTCCACTTTGCAGGCACTGGCGCACGGCGGTCTTTGCGTTGGGCATGTGTCCGTTTTTCATAAAATATGCGGGTGTTGGCCCCTTATTCTGCGATGAGGTAAGGTGTGGCGACTGTGCCTTCTTCGATGGCATCAAGCACAGCATCCACGGCGGCATTATCCGGCAGGCGGTAGAAATTGCCTGCCGGGTAATCTACCATTACGGGGCCTTTTACGCACAGATTCATGCATCCGGTGACGGCGATTTCGACGCCGTCGAGCATCCGGTCTTGCACTTCACCTTGCAGGTAGGACAGAAGACTCATGGAGTCTTTCTTGTGGCAAACGCCTTGACGTTCGCCATTTGCGCGGAAACTTCCGCAGACAAAAAGATGATGTTCTGGTTTAGACATGGGAATACAACTTTCTGCTTAGCTTAGCAGTTCACATGCCAATAGGGGGAATGCGGTATTTTATGCCATTTTTCGTCCGGAAATAGGATCCTGAGAAAACATTTTTGACCACGGCTACAATGCCCCGCCCCACCACCTTTTCCTAAATTGCGTAGTCTGTCGCAACGGGGCGGCGCACGCGCAGCAAAACATGATCGCCCTCGCGAAGGCGGATTTGGTCAAGATAGGCCCGGGATAACTCTACGTCCACAATCCCCTTTCCGTCATTGCGCTTCACGGCCACTTTAGCCACCGGGCCGGCGGCGTGGATGTCCACCACTTGTGCGGGATCTCCGTCGCGCCCGGTGTTGAAATGCACTAGCTCGATGTCGTGCGGGCGCACGAAGGCGATGCCATCTTCTTGGGGGACGTTTGTGCCGGGAATCAGGCCGCTCCAGGGCAGCACGATTTGGTTCACATTGCCCAGGAATTTGTGGACAAAAGGCGTCGTCGGGCGGTCATAGACTTCTTGCGGGATGCCCACCTGCTCGACGCGGGCCTGATTCATGATGACCACCTCGTCTGCGATTTCCAGTGCTTCCTCTTGGTCGTGCGTCACAAAAACGGTGGTGAGGTGGATTTCGTCGTGGAAGTTGCGCAGCCATCGGCGCAGGTCCCGGCGCACCTTGGCGTCGAGCGCTCCAAACGGTTCGTCGAGCAGGAGCACCTTGGGTTGCACGGCGAGGGCGCGGGCGAGGGCGACGCGCTGGCGCTGCCCGCCGGAGAGTTGTGCGGGATAGCGCCCGCCGAGGTCTTCTAGCTGGATGAGGTGCAGGAGTTCCTTGACCCGCGCAGCGATGGTAGCTTTGTCCGGGCGTTCGGCGCGTTTGCGCACTTTGAGCCCGAAGGCGATATTTTCGGCTACGGATAAATGGCGGAAGAGGGCGTAATGCTGGAAGACGAAGCCGACGCCGCGTTTACCGGGCGGGACGTTGGTGACATCTTCGTCGCCGAAAAGGATGTTGCCACTGCCCTGATCGGCGAATTCGAGTCCGGCGATGATGCGCAGCAGAGTGGTCTTGCCGGAGCCGGAGGGGCCGAGCAGGGCGATAAGTTTGCCCGAGGGGACATGCAGGTTCACGGCGTTGAGCGCGGTGTAGTTGCCGAAGGTTTTGGTGATATTGGTCGCTGTAATTGACATTGTGAAAAAGTAAGAGTTATCGCGTCAGTTTTGCCTTCATGGCCTAAAAAGTGTCATAGTTCCGGTTTTCATTTTTTGGCAAATTTCCATTCCGTGAAAGATTTGGCAATTAGCGTTACGATGGCGAGCATGGCCAGCAGAGTGGCGATGGCAAAAGCGCCGACGGAGTTGTATTCGTTGTATAGGATCTCGACGTGCAAGGGCAGGGTGTTCGTCTCGCCGCGTATCTTGCCGGATACCACCGACACCGCGCCGAATTCGCCCATAGCGCGTGCGTTGCACAAGATGACGCCGTAAAACAGCCCCCACTTGATGTTGGGCAGGGTGACGCGCCAAAAGGTCTGCCAGCCGTTTGCGCCCAGGGTGATGGCCGTCAGCTCTTCGTCGCGCCCCTGTGCTTGCATGAGCGGGATAAGCTCGCGGGCGACGAAGGGGAAGGAGACGAAGATGGTGGCCAGCACGATACCCGGTGTGGCGAAAAGGACGGGGAGCATGCCCGGTTCATTCATCCATTCCGCGAGTGGGCCGAGGAGCCAGTCCAGCCCGTACCCGGAGACGAATTCCTTGAAGCCCGGCGCGATAGGGGCGAACAGGTGCTCCATATTGCCGGGGCCAAACCAACCATGGCGCCCGAATACGAGCACGAAAATCAACCCGGCGATGACGGGCGACACCGCAAACGGGAGGTCTATTAAGGTAATGAGGAAGCTCTTGCCCCGAAAATCGAATTTGGTGATGGCCCATGCAGCGGCGACACCGAAGACGACATTGGCCGGCACGGAAATGGCAGTCGTGATCAGCGTGAGGCGGATCGCGGCGAGTGCATCGGAGTCTTCAAAGGCGGCGAAATAGGCCTTTATGCCGTTGCGGAGGGCTTCGGCAAACACGGCGGCAAGCGGCAACAGGAGGAAGCTGAGCAGAAATAGAAGTGCCAGCGAGATGAGCGTCCAGCGCAACCACGCAGGATCGTGGATGTGGCTCCGCGGGCGGTTGTCTACAGCAAGCGCAGGTGTGGTGATGGTGGTGGCGACAGGTGACATCGGTTAATCTTTATTGGTTAATAGACCTTAGTGTTGTTCATTGCTTGTTGTTTGGCAGGATTGTTAACCCTTAACTAATAGCTAATAATCCCACACCCTTCTACGCCTCCTGATGCCTCCGGCTCCACTTCTGGAGCAGGTTTATCAGGAACAACAGCACGAATGAGGCCACGAGCATGACGACGGCTACAGCCGTGGCCGTGGCATAGGGCACGGCGGCCCCCGCGGCGTTGGATTCCTCCAGCTTCGTGATAATGCGGAAGGGCGTGATTTCCGTTTTGTTCGGTTGGTTGCCGGAGATGAAGACGATGGAGCCGTATTCGCCCAGCGCACGCGCAAAGGCCAGCGCAAACCCTGTCAATACCGCAGGCACAAGTTGGGGTAAGATCACTTTGTATAAGGCTTGCAGGCGCGATGCCCCCAGTGTGGATGCTGCCTCCTCCAGCTCCGGCTCCAACTCCTCGATCACGGGTTGCAGCGTGCGCACCACGAATGGCAGGCCGATAAAGGTCATCGCCACAAAAATCCCCAGCGCAGAATAAGCGACCTTGATGCCCTCAAACTTTAAGCCGAAAAGGTTGATTTGATTGACAGAGAAAAACACGCCCTCCGGGTCCAGCCATTTGCCAATCCAGCCGTTTTTGCTGTAGATGGCCGTGAGCGAGATGCCCGCTACCGCGGTCGGCAGAGCAAAGGGCAAATCCACGAGCGCGTCTATCACGCGGCGCCCGGGGAAAGGGTAGCGCACGAGCACCCAGGCCAGAATGGTGCCAAAGATGCCGTTGACGCCAGCGGCGGCAAACGAGGAGAGGAAGGTGACTTTATAGGAGGCGAGTTCGCGTGCGTTGAAGGCGGCGTTCCAAAATTCCCCCCAGGAAAGCCCGCTGGTGCGGATGAACACGGCGGAGAGCGGAATAAGAACAATCAGGCTGAGATAAAACATCGTGAACCCGAACGAAAGACCGAAACCGGGAATTACGGAACGCTGTTTGCTGAATAGGGACATGGTGATGTGGTGGTGTGGTGTCCGATGGTGAATGAACGTGAAAAAGTCTGCTGGCGGCGCTTGTCGTGCTACCTCCGGCGCCCACCTTGGACAGGGCAACAAAGGATACAAGCATAATCTTGCTATTTTTAGTAATGATAGTAGATATTGAACGAGTCCTGACTCCAGCTACACCCTCTCACACCCATTTCATAAAAAAGGCAGACTAGGCAATCCCATTTCTGATTTGGAAGAAATCCGTGGCAGGCGTGCTGTTTGCGCTCGACTCTGTGTCAGGAACGGCAAGCGTCCCGTGCTCTCAACAATCATCCTAACTCCGTCCGCCCATGAAACTCAGCGCCCGCAACGTATTTCCCGGAAAAATCGTTTCCGTCAAAAAAGGCCCCATCAGCAGCCTCGTCGTCATCGAGATTGCACCTGGTGTCCAATTGACCTCTACCATTACCGCTGAAGCGGTGAGCGAGCTTAAGCTCAAAAAAGGCTCACCAGCTTACGCCATCATCAAAGCGCCCAATGTCATCCTCGGCGTTGACGACTGACAGCGTCCGCCTCGTTTGAATTTAGAGGATGCTTCGCCCTGATAGCGAGCACCCCCATTACCCCCTCGTCACTCTGGAGCGCGGTGGTTCTTTAGGCTTTCAGCGAGGCCGTTTTTCTGCAAAGAATTCTCCAATGAGCACCACTTCAGTTCGCACCCGTTTTGCGCCCAGCCCCACCGGGTTTTTCCATATCGGAAGCGCACGCACCGCCTTATTTAACTGGCTCTACGCCAGACACACCGGCGGCACCTTTATCTTGCGCATCGAGGATACCGACAAGGAGCGCAACAGCGAAGAATATTTGCGCGTGATCTACGACAGTTTGAAATGGCTGGGCATGGATTGGGACGAAGGCCCCGGCGCAGGCGGCGCATCCGGCCCCTATAAGCAGAGTGAACGGAGCGACATTTATCGCGAATACCTGAAAAAGCTCCAGAGCACAGGGCGCACCTATGAGAAAGAAGGGGCTATCTGGTTTCGACTCGAAGGCGAACGCCAGAACATCCGGGAAAAATATAAAGACGGCGACCGCCTGATCGAACGCGAGATAGAGCGCGTGAAGGCCGCTCCCGTGCTTATCCACGATGTCATCCGCGGCGATGTGACGCGTGCCGAAGACCGCGATTTCGTGCTCGTGCGTGCCAATGGCGAACCGGGATTCCACTTCGTCAACGTCGTGGACGACATTACGATGGGCATCACCCATGTCATCCGCGGCGAAGATCATCTTTCAAACACCTCCAAGCACATTGAGCTTTACAAAGCGTTTGGCGTTACGCCGCCGATCTTTGCGCACATCCCGCTCATTCTCAAAGGCGACGGCAAAGGCAAAATGTCCAAGCGTGACCGGGGCGCACTTATCGAAGAATACCAAACGCGCCATTTCCTTCCTGAAGCCGTGCGCAACTTCCTTTGCCTGCTCGGATGGACGCCTGCCGACGGGCGCGAGATTTTGCCCATCGCAGATGTCATTGCGCAATTTGAGCTTACTGCCGTCCATCAGGCCAATGCGCGTTTTGATGAGCGCAAGATGAGTTTTCTCAACCAACAATACGTGCGTGCGTTGCCGCCGGAAGTGTTCGCGCTCAAAGCAGAAGCGGTGCTTCGGGCGGCGGGCATTGTTGATGATAAGACATCCCGCGCTTTGCTCCAAAGTGTATTTTCGCTCATTCAGGAAAAGGTGTCCGGGCTGGAAAATGCGCCGGCGCTGGCGGGTTATTTTTTCAAAGAAGATTTTGATTTTGACCCGAAAGTGCATGAGTCGCTTGTGAAAAAGGATATTCCCGGTCAGCGTGTGGCTGAGTTACTCCCAAGATTGGAAGGACTGGAAAGTTTTGAAGATGCACTTGTGGACGCCGCCATTGTCGAGACGGCTACAGAGCATGGTGTGAAACCCGTTGCTTATTATGCCCCATTGCGTTTTGCGCTTAGCGGCACGGGAGGTGGGCCACACTTAAATGCTATTTTGCGCGTGCTCGGCAGGGAAAAAGTATTGGAGCGTGCACGGCGCTTTGTGGAAAACAGTAAAAAATAAAAGAAACAAAGGCTGAGGGTAAGAGAAAACTTCTTTTTTAACCACGAATTACACAGATATTTAGGATGGCCGTCGTGATTGGAATGGCCGTTTGGAAAGGAAGGCGTCTTTTTCATCCACGAATTCCACGAATTTCACGAATTTTTTTTGGAATCTAATTCGTGTAATTCGTGGACAAAGTGGACGCAAGTGGACGGTGTGGACGCGGTGCAAAAAAATGTCCCCTCGTTTGTATCGGGGGAGCGCACGCGTCCCGCGTGCACTAGCGGGCGTCCCGCCCGCCTTATCCTTGTGGGCGAGACGCCCACAGCTACACGCGAGACGCGTGTGCTCCCCACAAAAAACAATCTCAAATTTCAAATCTCCAATCTCAAATCCCAAACAATGTGGGCGAGACGCCCACAGGCACACGCGAGACGCGTATGCTCCCCGATGCAGACGTAGAGCGTTCTCAGCGCACTCCCAAAATTTTTAATTTTTCATTCTTCCGCGTCTTGCGTCGGCGCACTGCCGCCAACGCCAACGCGCCCGCCGCGGCGAACAACGCATACGTGCTCGGTTCAGGAACTACAGGACGCGCATGCGCCAATTGAACACTGTCCGCATTATATATGATATCAAAGGCCCACGCCGAGGCAGGTGCCCAGGCAAGATCGCCAGACGAAAACTGCCCCTCTATTTTGTCCGCCTGGATAATCGTGTAAATCCTGAGCGGATCCGGCTCAAATGTGCTGCTCAAGAAGACCGTCAAATCAAGACTCGCGCCGCCCAAATGAACCTCGTTGTTCACGACCACCAAATGGTCATAATCAGCTTCGTAATTGCCTCGGATCTCGACGTAAAACTTCGCGCCGGAATCAAGTATCACATTGGCGCCGTTAACCGCGAGCGTCCCGACATTGCCGTTACCGGGAGCCAACCCGGCTCCAGAAGGTATAGTCAATAGCGACGAGGTATTAATCGTCCCGGCACCGCCCAAAATGCCCGCTGTCACAGTCACTGACGTGGCCTGCAGGGTGCCGTTCACTCGGAATCCGCCGCCGTCCACGATCACCG
Source organism: Puniceicoccales bacterium (assembly GCA_031284845.1). Taxonomy (GTDB): domain Bacteria; phylum Verrucomicrobiota; class Verrucomicrobiia; order Opitutales; family UBA953; genus CALNBE01. Next base: position 28,802 of record JAITXH010000020.1, read on the forward strand.
TATTTAATACACTGTTTGTCGCCGCAGCAAGTGACAGCGTGCCAGTGCCGTGCTTTTCTAAATTGCCGCCACCGGTGATACCGCCTGCCAAAGTCTGATTCGTATTCTGGTTAAACTCGATGGTGGCCCCGCTGCTGACCTGAATCGCGCCTGCATAATTGCCGCCGCCCAGTCTGCCAGTGACTACCAGACGACCTGCGCTAATGAGGGTGTTGCCCACATAAGTATTGTTCCCGGCGAATGTGAGCGTGTTTGCTTGGGATTTGCTCAAACCGCCAATACCGGAAATCGCGCCGCGGATGGTCTGGTCGCTGCTCTGCGCAAATTCAAGGGCTTCGCCCGTGACGCTGTTGATAATGTTTCCAGCGTAATCGCCGCCGCCCAAAAGCCCGATAAGCCGCAGACTCCCGCTGGAGAGCGTTGTGTTTCCAGTGTAAGTGTTGTTCGCACCAAGCACCAACAGCCCGCCTCCTGTCTTGGTCAAACCGCCAGTGCCGGAGAGCACACCGCTTTGCGTCACAATCCCGCTCGGTGTTTCTATCGTGCCACCAGTGCCGCTGAGCGTCCATGCCTTCGCATAGGTGTTCGCGGCTAGGCTGAGCGTGCCGCCGTTGAGGGTGTTGGTGCCAGTGCCGAGGTTGTTATCGTCGCTGATTGCCAAGGTGCCTCCGGTGACGGTCGTGTTTTGGTAGCCGTTCGTTCCGCCGAGGGTCAATTTGCCCGGGCCGCTTTTCACGAGATTGCCCGCGCCGCTGAGGGTGCCGGACAAGACTTGGTCATCCGTTTGGTTGAGTTCCAGATTGCCGTCGTTGCTAAAGGTGATGGCCGCCGCATAGGTGCCACCGGTGAGTGTGCCGTTCACCTTTAAGGTGCCACCCTCAACGGTGGTCGTGCCGGAGTAGGTCTGATCGGCGGTGAGCGTTACTTTACCGCTGCCGCTTTTCCTAAGTGAGCCGTTGCCGGAAACAACGCCTGAATAGGTGTAATCATGG
>JAITXH010000028.1 GCA_031284845.1 Puniceicoccales bacterium
CGCCGGGAAACGGCGGAAACGCAAATCGAGCTAACGCTCAATCTGGACGGCACCGGCACGGCATCCATCGCCACCGGAGTCCCATTCCTCGACCATATGCTGACGCTCTTCGCACGGCACAGCCTGATTGACCTGACTGTGAAGGCACAGGGCGACACCGATGTGGACTACCACCACACTGTGGAAGACACTGGCATCGTGCTTGGCCTGGCGCTCAAGGCCGCATTGGGCGACAAGCGGGGCATCCGCCGCTACGGCTTTTTCCTGCTCCCGATGGACGAATCGCTTGCCCGTGTTGTGCTCGACTTGAGCAACCGCCCCCTGCTCGTATATCAAGTGCCTGTGGTCAATTTCATGATCCGCGATTTCAACATTATTCTGGTGCGCGAGTTCTTCCAGGGCCTGACAAACAGCCTCGGTGCAAACGTCCACATCAAGTTGGAATACGGCGACGAGCCGCACCACATCGCAGAGGCCATTTTCAAAGCCTTTGCACGCGCTTTGCGCGAAGCGGTATCCCATGACCCGCGCGAAGCCGGGAGTCTGCCAAGCACGAAGGGGCTTATCTAGGAACGCGATTACGCCCTTATGCGAAACGCTGACCTTTCTCTGGGATGCCAGCAGGCTCTTAGGTTGAACCAGATTTCCGTGGCGTGCGTGAGTGATGCAGACTTGTCATAGGCGGGCGGGGATTTAGTGAGTGGAGGCCAGTTTGCCGGCTGGGGTTGCCTCGTGCAGGTGCATGCCCCCTCCCCGAAAAACGAAATTTCCCATGAGCAACAACATCCTCGAACTCTTTAAGCTCGATGGCAAAACCGCCATCGTCACCGGGGCCAATCGCGGCCTCGGCCAAAGCATCGCCCTTGCCCTCGCCGGTGCCGGTGCCGATGTCGCTGCCGTCTCCCTCCACTCTCCCGACGACACCGTTGCGCAAATCCGCGCCCTCGGGCGCCGCGCTGTCGCCATCTCTGCCGACCTCGGCGACCGCGCCGCCATCCCCGCAGTCTTCGCCGAAATCAAAAAACACTTCCCCGCCCCCGGCATCCTCGTCAACAACGCCGGCATCATCCGCCGCGCCGACTTCCTCGACTTCACTGCAAAAGACTGGGACGACGTGCTCGGTGTCAACCTCGACGCCGCATTCTTTCTCAGCCAGCTTTTTGTTAAAGATGTCCTTTCCCGCGCAGCCAAAGGGAAGATCATCCACATCGCCTCCATGCTCTCCTTTCAGGGCGGCATCCGCGTGCCCTCCTACACCGCATCCAAGAGCGCCCTCGCCGGCCTCACGCGCCTCATGGCCAACGAACTCGCCGCCAAGGGCATCAACACCAACGCCATCGCCCCCGGCTACATGGCCACCGACAACACCGCCGCCTTGCGTGCCGACGCCGCCCGCTCGCAAGCCATCCTCGAGCGCATCCCCGCCGGGCGTTGGGGCGACCCCTCCGACCTCAACGGCGCGGCGGTTTTTCTCGCCAGCGCCGCCTCTGACTACATGAACGGACACATCCTTGCGGTGGATGGCGGCTGGCTTGCCCGTTGAAAGCGCCCCACCTCCCGCACAGACAACCACAACCACAAACACGCAATCCACCAAAACAAAGCCAATGAGCTTGCTTCACTCCCAAAACAAAATCGGCAACTACCGCTGGACGATATGCGCCCTCGTGTTCTTTGCCACGACGATCAATTACCTCGACCGGAACGTCATCGGGCAGCTCAAAGACACGCTGCTCCCGATCCTGATAATGCAGGCCGACAACCCCGTGCTGCTGGCATGGAACGCCTCTATCGGGCAAATCTCCTGGCTCCATTGGAACGCCGATCTCAAGAGCACCGGCGAGCTTGAATACGGGCGCATCGTCTTTGCATTTCAGGCGGCTTACGCTCTAGGGCTTCTTTGCTTCGGGCGCGTAATAGACAAGATTGGCAGCAAGCACGGCTACGGCCTCTCGCTCATCGGGTGGAGCGCCGCCGCCATCGGGCACGCCCTGTCCACCGGGCCTTTCAGCTTTGGCGCGTGGCGTGCCGCGCTGGGTTCCACCGAGGCCGGGAATTTCCCCGCCGCGCAAAAGACCGTCACCGAATGGTTTCCCAAAAAGGAACGCGCATTGGCCACCGGCATTTATAACAGCGGGACAAACGTCGGCGCCATCCTCGCTCCGTTGTGCGTCCCGTGGCTTGCCTCGCACTACATCCTCGGCTGGAGCTGGCAATGGGCCTTCGTCATCACCGGTGTGCTCGGCCTGCTCTGGCTCGTCTTCTGGTATGGCATCTACAAGACCCCGTCCGCCAAGCTCGCCGACGGCACTCTCTCCCAGTCCGAATACGACTACATCCACAGCGACGCCGATGAGAAAGCCGAGAACTCCGGGGAATCCGCCGGGGAAAAAGTCTCCTGGGTGCGCTTGCTCGGCTACCGCCAGACATGGGCGTTCTTTTTCGGTAAATTTTGCACAGACGGCATTTGGTATTTTTACCTCTTCTGGCTCCCCGGTTTCCTCTCCGACGAGAACAAGCGGAAAATCACCGAAGCCTTCCCCAACGGCTTGCCGGAGGGCATCACGCTGAAGGCGGCGGCAGCGGAATTGCAAAGTTTCTCCAGCCTCTTCGGCACCTCCGAATTGCTCGACAAGATAAACGTCCCCGGCGTGATTTTCTGGCCTCTGGCAGTCGCCGTCGTCTATACGATTTCCACCTTCGGCAGCGTCTTCGGCGGTTACCTGCCCAAGCGCTTCATTGACTCCGGCATGGACGTGAACAAAGCGCGCAAGACGGCGATGTTCATCTACGCCCTCTTGCCGCTCACCCTGCTCGGCGCGATGAAACTGGGTGCCGTAAACACGTGGTTGGCGGTGCTCATCATCGGCATCGCAGCAGCGGCGCATCAGGCATGGTCGGCCAATATCTTCACGACCGTCTCCGACATGTTCCCCAAGAAGGCAGTCGGCTCCGTCACTGGCATTGGCGGCATGGCCGGAGCCATCGCCGGGATGCTCATGGCCGAATTTGTCGGGCGCCTGCTCGAGCACTACAAGCAGTTGGAATCTGTCGCCACCGGATACTCTATTCTCTTTGTCGTGTGCGCACTCGCCTACATCACCGCATGGGTGCTCATGCACTTGCTCGTGCCCAAATTCAAAAAGATAACTGATCTGTAAGCTCACACCATTTCTCGTAAAAATTTCACTTTACAGAAATGGAGCGCCGCGCCTCAGAGGGCTAACGGCCCGGCGACATTGCGATAAGTGGAAGCGGCGTCTCGCCGCTTTCGTCGGGGCCCCGCATTGAGCGCTGAAAGCCCGGCGGCATTGGCGGCGATTTCATAACTGCTGGTGAAGTTACCTTCGCGAGCACGCCATCGGAGAGGAGTTGTTCCCTGAAGGAGGAAGAAGTTTCCATGCCCTCACTCGACGCGCACGCTCACCGAAGTGTTCGCGGCGGCGGTGGCGGCGGTCAGCGTATGCGCACCGGGCACGAGCGCCCAGAGCCAGGGCGTGCGCCCTGTGGATGTCCCCGCCGGCACTGCATCCACAAACCACCAGACCGTCTCCGCGTCCGCCACACCCTCTAGTTTCACGGCGACGGATTGCTTCCGCGAGGCGTCCTGGAGTTTGAAGACAGTGCCGGAGGCAGGATGCACGATGCGCGGTGCAGCGGCGCTTTGCGGCATTCCTTTTTTGAGAAATGCCGCGATGCCGGGAGGATACACCACTGTTGTCGTGCCTCCCGGCGCGGCGGCTGGCCGATGCCAGGAGCAAAGCGCTTCGGCGCTTGTGCCGGCGATCGCCGCCGCGACAAATGTCTCCCCGCAGTAGCGCGATGGCGGCTTGCCGGACAACGCGCAAACGCGCCGGTAATGCACTTCCGGCGGGCGCGCAAACCACGGCGCGGCGGATGCCGAGGGATACATCGTGCGCAAGACAGCCCAGGCCAGCGGCGCGGCGGTTTTGGAGCCGGTGCGCCAAAGCGGGCCTTTGCGCCCGTTCTTACTGCCGCACCAGACTGCTACGACGTGCCCGGGATTCCACGCCACGGCCCACGCGTCGCGAAAATCACTCGACGTGCCCGTCTTCCAGGCAAACCGCGGCACCGCGGCGTCTCCCAGATGGCCGATGGCATCCTCGGAGCGTCCGCTGCCCGATAGCATATCGGAGACCAGCCACGCCGCAGGCGTCGAGAATGGAGCGCCTGCCTCCGCCGCCTCCCCGGACGCCGCGCGTGCGAGCTTCGTGTAAGCGAGCGCAAGATCCACGAGGCGCACCGGCGCGTTGCCTATGGCAAGCCCCAAGCCGTAGTGCCCGGGCGGACGGTTCAGGGTGTGCAGGCCCAAGGTGCGCAGCCCGGTGGCAAAATCCTCTACTCCGAGTTGCTGCACGAGATCGGTGAACGGCAGGTTTAGCGAAAGGACGAGGGCGTCTTCGGCACGCACCATGCCGCGAAATGCGCCGTCGAAATTCGCGGGGGAAAAATTCCCGTAGTGGCGCGGCACATCGGCCAGAGTCTCACCGGGGGCCACCAAGCCGCGATCCAGCGCGAGCGCTACCAAAAACGGTTTCAGCGTCGAGCCTGCCGAACGGGCCGCCGTTGCCGTGTTCACGCGCCCGTCACCCGGCGCGGCATAGTCCCCGGAGCAGGCCAGTGCGACTACGCGGTTGCGCCGCACGTCCACGATGACCACGGCCACATCACAGCCCGAGCGGGTCGCGTGGAGATCCGCCTGCGCTTCGGCGAGCACTTGCAGGCGCGGTGTGAGCGGCGTGGGGATATCGCCCGTGCGTGCGGGCAATGTGGAGGCCACCCAATCGCAGAAATGCGGATGGCGGAACGGGCGCAGCGCCCGGCATAGCACCACTGGCGCGGACTCCGCCCCGGTGCGTTGCTCTGCGGTGATGAATCCCGCTGCCTGCATCCGGTCGAACACGTAGGCGCGGCGTTTGAGCGCGGCTTGAAGATTCCTGTCCGGCCTGAATCGTGCGGGGGATTGCACCACCCCGGCCAGTAGCGCCGCTTCGCCGAGGCTCAATTGCGCCGCCCGTTTGCCAAACCAGCCTTGGGCCGCCGCTTCGATCCCGACGAGGTTGGAGCCAAACGGGGCGCGGTTGAGGTATTGGGCAAGGATTTCGTCCTTGGGCATGGCGCATTCCAGACGTGCCGCCTGAAACGCCTCAACGTATTTGCTCCAGAGCGTGCGCGGGCGCGGCTTGATGAGGCGCACGGTTTGCATCGTCAGTGTTGATGCGCCGGAAACCCGGCGTGCGTGGGTGAGGTTTTGCCGGAAGGCGCGTGCCAGTGCGGGAAAATCCACGCCGTGATGCGAGAAGAAGCGTTGGTCTTCCGCCGCCACCGCCGCTTTCACTATCCAGTCCTTCCGGTTGGCGGCATAGGCCGGACGGCAATCCCCGCCGTCGCGGTTGAGGCCGACGCGCAGGATTTCTCCGTCGGCATCGCGCAAGACGAACCCCGCCGGGTAGTGCTTTGCCTCTTCCAGCGGCGGCGGGCACAGAAACCACGAAGCTGCGAATACCACGGCGGCGGTGGCCGCCGAAGCCAGAAGCACAGGTCTGGCGCGTCGCTTTATCATGCGGCGGAGGGCGCGGCGGGTTTTGAGAAACATGACTGCCGTCCGTGTTTTTCATGAATAGACGGCTTGGCAATGGCAAAGTCGGCACAGGCGGCGGGGCCTGCGATTTCTTGTTTCTTCTTTGGCGATTTCCGTTTTTCTTCCGGGCCATGCCAGTTTACGAATATCAAATCCTCGGTGCCGATGGCTCCGAGGTGGGCAGGTTTGAAATCGAGCAAAGCGCGAATGCTCCCGATTTGACCGCGCACCCGCTCTCCGGGCAGCCCGTGCGGCGGGTCTTTCAGGCACCCAATCTTGCCGGGCAATACAATGAGCGCCGGATACGCGCCCGCGTAAAAGATCCGGAGAATCTTTCCCGGCTCGGATTCACGCGTTATGAAAAAGACAAGCTGACAGGGCGTTACCACAAAACGGCAGGGCACGATGCGCACGCGCCGGAATCTTTCGGCCCTGGCAAAACGCAGCAGTAGGGGCGAAACGCGCTACTTGTCGAAGCGGATGCGCGGATCCACCAGCGCGACGCAAAGATCTGAGAGGATGTTGCCCAACAGCAGCAAAAAGGAAGAACACGTCAACAAGCCCAGAAACACCGGGTAATCGCGCCCGACAAGCGAACTGAAGCTCAACAGCCCTATGCCGTCTATGTCGAAAATCTTTTCGATGAGGAAACTCCCCGTGAGCAGGGCCGCCAGGCAATTGCCGAAACTCGTCGCTATGGGCACGAGGCTGTTTCGCAAGGCGTGTTTGAGCACGGCGTCGCGAAACGACACCCCCTTGGCGACAGCCGTGCGCACGTAATCCAGGGCGAGATTGTCCAGCAGGGAGTTTTTCATGAGCATCGTCATCAGCGCAAAACTGCCACTGGTCAGGCAGGCGAGCGGCAAGATGGTGTGCTGGATGAGGTCTAGCAGTTGTTTGTAGAGGGGAAGCTCGCTTGCGCCCTCGCTGACGAATCCGGAGTGCGGGAAGAGGTGCCACCGGAAGGCAAAGAAATACAGGAAGACAACGGCGAGAATGTAGCCCGGCAGCGCATAACCGGTGAAGAGCACTATAGACGTGATGTTGTCCGTCGGCGTGCGGTGGCGGAGCGCTTTGACTATGCCCAGTGGGATGCACACACAATAGGTGAGCAGGAGCGACCATGCGCCAAACCAGATGGACACCGGAAGTTTGCCCAGAATGACGTCCAGCACAGGTTCCCCGCGCAGGAAGGAATCGCCGAACTGGCCTTGCAGGATGCCGTCAAACCGGCGCTGGAAGACATCCAGCTTTACCACCGGCGATGCCGGGGCAGTGGCACCGGGGCGGGCGGGCGCTTCAAAGATTTCCACCAGCCAGCCTTCCGTCGCACGCCGGGCGATCCCGACGGGGTCTTCCCATTTCTTTCCTCGGACAAATGCTTCCACCACCGCTGCCGCTCCGGGGGCGGGCACCACCTTGGGCACCCGCTGCCCCTGCGGGCCGGTCTCGACAGAGAGTGTCACGGGCACGGCGGCGTTGACGATTCGCTTGCCCTCGCGTCCGCAGGGGAAGGAGAGCGTGGTCTCAAAGGTAGTTTTGCCGGGTGGCAGGTTGACGATTTGCTGGTTGACCGGGCCGGCCCACGCGCCGAGCCACTCCGCGTAGCCGATGAGCAGCGGGCGGTCGAGTTTGTAGAACCGTTTCAGTTGCAACTCTTCGTCGGGCGAGAGCGAGCTGTTGTTGCCGGAAAGCCCGATGCCGCGCCCGCGTGCCGCAGCCTGTTGCTTCTCCGCGAGCGCCTGATCGAGCGGGCCTCCGGGCACAAAGCGCGTGATGACAAACGCGATGAACGTTATGCCGAGAAGCGCGACCGGGAGCAGCAAAAGGCGTCTGAGTAGGTAGAGGCGCATGGCAGGTAGAGGGCAGGGGCGCTTACTTCAAATCGCGGATTTTGATGTTCCGGAAGGAGACATTGTCGCCGTGGTCTTGCAAGAGGATATGGCCCGTTTCCCATTCGCCAAAGTGCTTGTATCCTTTGTATTTGCTGGCTTTCACGGCGGCGCGGAACGCCTCGGAGTGGCGGTCGTATTCGACGACTTTCACACCGTCAAACCAGTGCTCGACATGCGCCCCCTTGACGACGAGCCGGGCGGTGTGCCAGACGCCCACGGAGGGTGCGGGTTTGTCGGCGGGCGCGGGGATGAGGTCGTAGAGCGAGCCGAGTTTGCGGTTGCCGTTTTTGCCGAGCTTCGCGTCGGGGTGGCGGGCGTCGTCGAGGATTTGGTATTCCAGACCGATGCCCATGTGCTTGTCGAGGCCGTGCTGCACGAAGTATTTGATGCCGCTGTTGGCGCCGGGGGTCGTTTTGAAGTCCACGCTGAGTTCAAAGTTGGCGTATTGCTTTGCGGTGATGATGTCGCCGCCGCCGCCATGCTTGAGCACGGAGAGGACGCCGTCTTTGATTTCCCAGCCTTTTTTCGGGAAGTCCACCCCCTTGATGCTGCGCCAGCCGGTGCTGTCGGTTCCGTTCCAGAGCAGTTGCCAGCCAGCGGCGGTTTCCTCTGCCGTGAGCTGGTTGATCGGGCCGGGGGCGGGCGTTGTCTCGTTGGCGTGGTTATGAGCGCCGCCGGAGGAAGTTTGTCCGGACAACGGGCAAAGTGCGGAGAGCGCGAGGGCCAGCCCCGCAGACAGTGTGATGTGTAGTGTGATCATTGTGGTGAGAAGACAGAGTTAGCAGGGAATGGGTCTTTGCCGTTTTTGTCACCACCCGATTTTATCGGAGAAATCCGCCTGAGAAGCTGAAAGCCCACGATACCTTCGTCAGTGAAAAATTTCGTCCTAAATGGCGCTACAAAAATAAATAAAGATAATTTCAATCCCCAATCTCCAATCTCAAATCAAAAAAACT
>JAITXH010000048.1 GCA_031284845.1 Puniceicoccales bacterium
ATGCGTTTCCTTTCTGCCTGCCGTTGCGAACCCTTGTCCCGCCCGCCTGTCTGGTTCATGCGCCAGGCCGGACGCTGGCTCCCCGAATACCGCGAACTCAAAACACGCTACGATTTCACTACCCTCGTGCGCACCCCCGCGCTCGCCGCCGAAGTTACTCTGCAACCTGTCCGCCGGTTCCCGCTCGACGCCGCGATATTGTTCAGCGACATCCTTGTCGTCCCCGAGGCATTGGGACAGGGCTACCGTTTTCGCGAAAACGGCGGCGGTCTCGAAATGGAATTTCACCTGCGCGATGCGGCGCAAATCGAAGCCCTGTGCGAAACGGGCGTCCGCGAACGCCTTGACTACATGGCGCAAGCGTTGCGCCTTATCCGCGCCGAACTTGACGGAAAAACGGCGCTGCTCGGTTTCGCGGGTTCCCCTTGGACGCTTGCTACCTACATGGTCGGTGGCGGCGGCGAAGCGGGAGCGGCCCGGTTGCGCTCTCTCGCCGCAGAGTCTCCCGCCATCTTTGAGACATTGATGGGCAAGCTCGCCAACGCCGTTGCTGCTTGCCTGCGCCTGCAAATTGAAAACGGAGCCGATGCCGTTCAAATTTTCGACAGTTGGGGTTTCCTCTGCGGCGAAGGGGACTACGGGCGTTTTTCGCTGGAATGGATACGCCGCATCATTGCCGCCCTTCCTGCCGGAGTTCCGGTCATCGTTTTTGCCAAAGGCATGTCGGCGCAGGCGGAAGCGATCGCCGCTGCCGGAGCGGGTATCCTGAGCGTGGATAGTGCGGTTCGTCTCTCGGCATTGCGGGCGCGTCTCGGCCCACGCATCGCCTTACAGGGCAATCTCGACCCTTCCATAATGGAATCCGATTCCCCGGCGCAGGTGCGCGAGGCCGTGCAATTGGTTCTCGCGGACGCCGCCGGAATGCCCGGGCACATTTTCAATCTCGGGCACGGAATGCCGCCCGCCGCAAAATTAAAAAACGCCGAAAACCTCTTGGAGGTTCTCGGCGCCTTGGAAACGTAAAAGCGTAAGAATTACGGGCGGGTGTGCGCTTCGAGGAACCAGAGGGTTTTGTCGAGCGAACGCGAAACTCCGGTGAGGAGGTCGGCGGTGTCGGCGTCCCCGGCGGCACCGGAAGTGTCAATTGCGGCACGGACGGACTTTGCCGCGACGGCGACATGTTCCGCAAGGGCGGTTACGTAGGAAAGCCCGCCTTTGTCCGCGGTCGGAAATTCAGGAATTTTCGAGGACGCTGCTGCTTGGCGCACGGTTCCGTTGGCGATACCGCCGAGCTGGACGATACGTTCGGCGATGTCGTCAAGCGGCTCGAAGAGGGCGTCGGCGAGGTCGTCGAAGAGTTTATGTTGGGAGAAGAACGCCTGGCCGGTCACATTCCAGTGCGCCTGTTTGGCCTGAGAGTGCAAATCACTCAAGTCGGCCAATGCTTGATTGAGCAAGGCAATGGAGACTTCCCGCGTCGCAGCGGAAAGATCGTTAAGCGTTGGCAGCAACGCGGTTTTCTTCTGTGTTTTGGTTTCGGATATTTTTGACATAGCGAACTGCCTTTTGAGACACGTTCTGAACAAGGACAAGCCTATTCGCGAAACATTTTTGGTGGGAGTTTTTTGGCGAGGGCTTGCGGAAACAAGAGGGGCACGGGAATTGCGCCAGCAGGAGCGGCGGCTTTCAGCCGTTGTGAGGTCGTGACGGCTTTCAGCCGTCGCCAACGGTGTGAGTGCGGAGTCGTCCCGCAAAAATAAGTTCTGCATTTTTGCGGAAGTAATTTCGGTAAAGCCCTGTTTTACAATTTCAGCGAAACGCTCTCAGAGGCCGAGTGGAGCGCAGCTGCTCAAACGGGATTGCCCACCCCTCCCTTTACTGCGGTGGGACCGGGGGCGCGGGTTTATAGGGGAAGGGGGACGGAAGAGGTGAATTTGTGGTCGAGACCGGAGAGGAGACCGGAATGTGCGTGTGGACGTTTGTCGAGGAAAGGCGGGGGTCGTGTGCAGAGTGGTGTTCGTCGGAGGCTTTGGCGACATCGGCCATGCGGGACGCAGAGAGCGCGTGCGTATGCGGCACGGGTGTCTGGGCAGGCGTCTTGGCTTCGGAGGTGGACTTGAAACTTCTTTTTGAATGCCAATCGAAAGTCGGATCGGGCAGACCCAGACCACGGCAAAAATCAAACGCGATAGTCTTCTGCCAGCTCAGGAAAAATTCTTCGGGATAGTCGATCCAGTCGTGTTCTGTTAAAAGGAGGTTACGGATGACGGCAGGATAAAAAATGTGGGAGAAGAAAATTTCCATGCGCACGTCTGCTTCCTCGGGAGTGAGGTTTCCGACACGGAGAAAAAAATCCTCAAAAATTTTTTCCGAGGGGCGTATCCAGTCCAACGCGAGAGGGACATCCACAGAGCCGCGCCCGAAAACAACTTGGAGCAAAAGACGATCCAAATGCTTGATGCGGTGGGGGCCGTGCCAAAGCTCGAAAAAGATGTGCAGAGATTCGGCAATGGCGTTGGCGGCGGCTTGCTTGTTGGTGGGGTCAATGTTGGCGAGTGGGGCAGTACCACGCATGAAGACTTCGCCGTCTCCGAGGAAGTGGTTGACCGTTTTGCGGTAGAGCGCGGCTTTGCTCCCGAAGTGGTGGATGATGAGGCTGGGGACGATGTTCACGGCCTCTGCAATGTCCCGGATACTGACATCATCGTAACCGCGTTGGGCGAAAAGACGCGCTGAGACACGCAGAATGTTGAGGCGGGATTTCTCCCCCTGAACGTTTCTGCGTTCGGCTTTCTGTTCTTTCGGGTGGCGCGGCATGGACGTAGTTGTTGCGGCCTTTCTTACAGCCGTTTTTCGTTTGGGTTTCGAGTGAAAAATATGTGCCGGGAGAGGCGGCGGAGTTAGAGGGCCGGGCGTTCTTCAAGAATTTCGTAGCACTCGATGAGATCCCCGATTTGGTAATCTTCGTAGCCGTCAAGCCGGATGCCGCATTCGTAGCCGGCTTTGACTTCGGTGACGTCGTCTTTGAAGCGTTTGAGGGTATCAATGGTGCTGTCGTGAGCGATTTGTTTGCCGCGGTGGAGGCGGGCCTTGAAGTCGCGCTGGACACGGCCTTCGGTAATCATGCAACCGGCGGCGAAACTGTTTTTGCCGTGGGGGAAGATGACGCGGACTTCGGCCATACCGACTTT
>JAITXH010000077.1 GCA_031284845.1 Puniceicoccales bacterium
ACTTCGCCTTTGGGCACAGTGAGCGAGAAGTTTTTCAATATCTGGCGTTCGCCGATAGATACGTTCAGGTTTTGGATTTCGAGTGTGTTGGCCATTGGAAAAAGTGAAAGTGAGGTAGGTCGTCTTTGTGGGGTGATTGGGTGAAAAAAGCAAGTGAGAATTACCCTGCGGATTTCACAAAAAACCGAGCATTTTTCCTATTTTTCCCCGGTGCCGCTTGCGATTTTAGCTCTGCATTCTAGAAAACGTGCTTCGACGACTTGCAAGCGATCCCCAGCTTTACTGGCTGTTTATTAAGGGATAATTGTTATTGCAAAGAGGAGGACGCGCTGGCGAAACGATAGAGAGGGATCAGCGCATCAGTGCCGGGAAGACGAAAGTAATTTTTTTGCCCCAGCGCTTGCATCTCGTGGACTCCAAAGATGTCTCCGCGCTCCCAACTGGCGGCGATGGCTTTGATTTCGCTTTTTGAAAAACCGCGGGCGGGTATTTCCAGTGTCAGCCGCGTTCCTTGTGCATCTTCAACGGCGCAAATGAGGTGTGCTTTGAGTGGCTCCAATGGGGAGACGAGGCGCATGGGCGATGGGAGGTGCGGGAGTGGCGGCGGCGTGGCGGTCCCGAGTGCGACGTAGGCAAACTTCAATACACTGATATCGCGGAAGAGGCGGCGGTTCAAAAATTCGAGCGAGGCGGGGGCGTGCCAGCGCCGCACCTCGTGATTCCAGAATTTCCTGCTTGCCTCGCCTGTCAGGGCAGACCGGACGGTGCTCAAGCCCGGTGCCCAGTGGTGAAAGGCTCCGGTGGCGGCAAGCGCGTCTGCGGCATTTTGCAAGGTGGTAGCCGTGTCGTGCAGCGCAGGCTCGAGCACGAGGAGGAGCCCACCGGGGGCGAGGCGGGCACGGAGCGTTGCGAGCCAGCGGCGCAAGGCTTCCGGGTCGGAGCCGAAGAGTTCATTGGCCGCGAAACCCGCCAGAATGAGGTCTTGTGGCGGCAATGCGTTGGTGCGGGCGCACCGCAGGTCGGTCGCGTGGGTCTCCACGGCAAGTGCCGGGCCGGGCAGGGTGGGTGCCAATTGGCGCAAGGTGGCGAGTGCGGCGGGCGAGTGGTCGAGTGCGGTGAGTATCTGCGGCGTATCCGGGGCAAGCTCCCTGAGTGCGAGTGCGGCAGCAAGACCACAAGGGCCGGTGCCGCTGCCGAGGTCGAGGATGCGCACTGGAACGCCGTCCGGGCGTGCGGCTGGCCGCCATCCGCGAAAGCGCAAAGGCTGGTCGAGCGCAATGCGGGCGCGGACAAAACTTTGGGGGAAGAAGAACAGCCCGTAAGCAGTCAACAGGGCGGGGTCGGCAGCATAATCGGGAAAAGCGTTTCCCGGACGCTCGACGGTGAAAAGATCGCTCAGGCGCTGGACGGCTGGGCGGAGTTGATCGAGCGCGTCTTCGTGCGTTGCGGTGCCGGTGGTGGCGAGAGCGCGGGCGAGCCAGAAGTTTTCTAGTGAGTCGGGATACACGCAGTGCAAAGAAAGGGCGGACGGGCTACTCGATTACATCGAGGTCGCCTTTGGTCGCCGTGGACGGTGCTGCAGGAGGGGGTGCGGGTGCATTGCCCTCTTTGGCGGCGGTGGGTTGGGCGGGAGAATCGGTGCTTTCCGGGGCAGCTTCCGAGGCGGCTTCACTTTCCGGACTGTCGCCGGAAGTGTCTGGCGAGGTGTCTCCATCGCCATCTTCGCCGCTTGCGCCTTCACTGGTGACATCCTCACTGGCAGCATCTTCGTAGTCGGCGTTTCGAGCCTGATCGGGGTCTTCGTCTCCGGAGGAATCGCCGTCATATTGGCCATAGCCGTCTTCTGTGCCGGAATCGTTTTCGCCGCTGTAGTAATCCGAGTAGCCGCTGTCTCCTTCGGAAGTGCCATAGCTGGAATCGCTATCGCTGCTTTCCGCCGTGTCCGTGGATGCCTCTCCTTTCCCGGTGCGCCGTCCCCTGTATTCGCGTTCGTATTGGGCCTCTTCTGTAGCGCGTTTCTTTTGTTTGGAGCGCACGAGGAGTCCGCCGATGGATGCCGCGCCGAGATAGAGCACGAAGAGCACGCTGGTGAGCACGCTCAGCGAAATCGGGTCGCCCAGAGGACTGATGACGAGGCTTGCGACGAGGATGCCGATCAACACATGACGCCAAAGCCTGAAGAGCGTGCGCGTCTGCACGATTTCAAGATATTGCAGGATGATGACGATGAGTGGAAATTGAAAGGTGAGGCCGACGAGTAGGGTCATCAGCGTAACGAAGCCGTAGTAGTCCGAGGCGAGCCAGGGCATGGTCAATCCGAACATGCGGACGAAGTGGAACATGACCTGAATGGAAACCGGGATAAGCCAGAAGAAGCTGAACGCGCATCCGCCCACGAATAGCGCCAGCGAAGAGATGCAAAAAGGGATGACGCATTTTTTCTCATGGGGCGTGAGTGCTGGAGCGATAAACTGGCTGACGAAGTAGAGGATGAAGACACCGGAGAGGGCGATCCCGCCGACGAGGCCGATATTCATCAGGATGCTGAACACATCCATGAATTTCATAACGACCATCGAGTTCCCTGATGCTGTGGCGGATGCGGCGGCAAAGGTGGCATCTGCTGCCGAAAGTGCATTGGGAAGCAACGGGGCGGTGGCGGCGGGCACTTCCCCGTTGATCAGGATGCTGGCGAGCGCGTTGATAAGCTCCACCGGGTTGGCTCCTGAGGGCGCGTCCGGGATGGAGCCGGAGTGCGGATTGTTTGCCAGAGCGCGTTGGAGCGGGCGGCGCATGTAGGCAAAAATCTCTTTGGCCCACCAAAATGCCGCTGCCATTGAAATCACAAAAGCGGCGACGCAGCGCACCAGCATTGAACGCAGTTCGTCCAAATGCTCAAAAAAACCCATTTCTTTCTCCACTTCCGGCTGGACGTTGCGGGAATGTAAAAGACGGGCGAGACCTGACGCGAATAATCGAAGCATGGACACTGTTTTGGGAAAACGGGAAAAGGGGCAGTTGGTTATTTTGAGCGGGAGAAAAGGCAAGCACTACCCGTTTCCGCTGCGGTATTTTGCGGGAAACGATTCTTAGAATCCCCGTCGCGCATTCGCGGTAAAATGGTTTCAGCCCAAACTCATATTCACCAGAAACCGGGAATATGCGAGTTGGGCTTATGCCAGAAAACCTTCGCGTGGCGGTGCTGCGACCAGCAGGGCATTGGCCTCATCGTCGTTGGTGAACTTGCCTGCCTTGGCGTCCCAGTCGAGCGTGCGCCCGAGGCGCTGGGCGATGACGCCGAGCAGGATGACCTCGGTGAGCGGGCCGGCATAACTGAAATCGGATACAGCTTTGCCTCCGTTGCGGATGGCATCAATCCAGTTGCGGTGATGGCTTCCCTTGGTGCGCGGGTATTTGGGCGGCGGCGCTTTTTCCTTCAGCTCGGCATAGCGTTCGATGGGCACGGTGTAAAAGAAATCGCCGTATTGCCCCATGTTAAAGGTGAGCTTTTCGCCGTTGAATAAACTGCCGCTCATCGTCAACCCGTCCTTTTGCCTGCGGGCCAACCCGCTCCCGTCTGGCAAATTAAACCCTTCGGGTGTGGGTGGCTTAGCTGACGAACCGCGGCCTTGTGTCCAGACGAGTTTCACGGGGCCGCGTTTCGCGTTTGCCGGGAAATGGTAAATGAGTTTGCAGTGCATGGGGTAGGTGAGGGGGCTTTTGCTGGAGGCTTCTACAAATTCGATGCGGGTCGGCGCGCCAAGATCGAGGATGTAGTAAGCGGGGTCTATGACGTGTGCGGCCATGTCGCCGAGGGAACCGCCGCCGAATTCATAATAGGCGCGCCATTGCCGGGGCGCAATTTTGGGGCTGTAGGGGCGCAATTTTGCCGGACCGAGCCAGAGATCCCAATTGAGATTTTTCGGCGTTGCTCCCGTTGGCTCGTATTCTGTGGTGCCCTCACGATTGCTGGGAGTGAGCGGCTGGGCTGTCCACGCGAGCACTTCGGGTATCTTGCCGAAAAGCCCGGCTTCATACCACTCTTTCACGAGGCGTATGTGGTTGCTGGAGTGCCCTTGGTTGCCCATCTGAGAGACGATTTTTTGTTCGGCGGCGGCTTTTGTGAGGCGGCGCACTTGGTCAACGGTGCGGCACAGAGGCTTTTGGACATGGACGTGTTTCCCGAGTTGGATGCCGGTCATCGCCACCGTGAAATGGGTGTGGTCGGGCGTGGAGACGAGCACGGCGTCGATGCTTTTGCCGACTTTATCAAACATCTCACGATAGTCTTCAAAGACTTTTGCGTTGGGATTTCCTCTGTGCGCGGCAGCCAGAAAATTGGAATCCACGTCACATAACGCGACTATTTTGCCGCCCGCTGCCTGTGCGCTGCCGATGTCGTCTCGGCCCATGCCGGTGACTCCGACTCCGGCGATATTGACGCGGTTGCTGGGCGCATTTTCGCCACGGAGGAATCCGGTGGGCAAGATGAGCAGTCCCGAAGCGAGACCGGCGGTTTTGAGGAAGTTGCGTCGTGAGTTGGAAATGGAGTGAGAGTTCATTAGAGGATGAACAAGGTGGACAGAAAGGGACATCTTCTGTTCCCGCTGGTAAGACCGCGTGCTTGTCTGAAATCCACCCGGCTTTAACTGGCTTTTTAGCCAACGGCGGGAGGTGGTGTTTTTTTTATCGCCCGAGACCTTCAGAGTTACATTTTCCCCCGAAGCAATGTCATTTCATCTTTACTTGCCATTGGCCGCTGGTGTGGCCGGGTATGTCCTCGGTTCGATTTCCTTTGCCGTGTTAGTCGCACGTCGGCACGGAGTGGATATTTTAAAAGCAGGAAGCTGTAATCCTGGTGCTACGAACGTGAAGCGCGTGTGCGGGCGTGGCGCAGGCAATCTTGTGTTTGCGCTGGATGTGTTCAAGGGCGCCGTGGCGGCAGGCTGGCCCGCGTTGGTGCCGTTGTTCGCAGGAGAGGTGCAAGGTCAGGTGCTTTACGCGCAGTTGGCCGGATTCGCGGGTGCTGTGATCGGGCACTGTTTTTCGATTTTTTTGCGCTTCAAGGGAGGCAAGGGCGTGGCGGTCAGCGTGGGTGGGCTTGGCGGCGCGATGCCTCTGTGCCTTGTCGTGGCAGGGAGCCTCTGGCTCGTGGTCTATTTTTCCACGCGGTATGTGTCTGTCGGGTCGGTGCTGGGCGGGCTTTCGCTGCCTGTCACGGCGGCGCTCTTATGGGGGACGGCGGATGCGCGGTTTTGGCTGTGCCTGGGCATTGCGCTGACCCTCGTGTTCACACACCGGGGCAATCTCCTCCGCTTGATACGCGGCGAAGAGCACCGGTTTAAATCCAAAAAGGACAGTTGAGGCAGGGGCACTTTTGCCAATCCCCGCCCCGCTGCTCACGTAATGTGCAGCTTAGAAGTGTTGGGTGACGGCGAGAAAAAAGGTCTCGGCGTTTACGGTGTTTTTCACGCGCCCTGCGCCGTTGGCGAAACTGCCTGAGCACTTGTTTTTGAACGCATGAGACCATGCGGCTGAGATGTCGGTGCCAGTGGAGAAGGAATAGGTAAGCCCGATGCTTGCGACGTGCTGGATGAAGAGGGGCGAGGCGACGTTGGCATACTGCACCTTGCCGGGAATCGGGTTTTCGCTGAAGCAGTATCCAGCGCGGATTTTAAGACTATCCAGCACGGCGTATTGCGCACCGATGGACACTGAGAACACACTATCCCAGCCGAGGCCTGCGATGTTGCCCGAGTTGTCCGTCACGCGCTTGAAGCCCGCAGTGTGCGCATAGTCGAAGTAACGCACATCCAGCCCGATCAAGAGCCGGTCTATGCCGTCGTAGGCGATGCCTGCGCCGAGGATCAAAGGCAGATTAAAGTCAAAATTGACCTTTCTGTGCAGCCCGGTTTGGGAATCTGCTCCTGAAAATTCAAAGGTATCGGCCCATACAGGGGTTTTCACGCACAAGCCGACCTTGATGTTGTTCTTGAAATCATAGTAAGCGCCGACGTTGAACCCGATGCCGAAGGTGTAATCTTCACTGCTCTTGTTCAACGGCGTCGCTGCCGGCAACCCGAAGGACATCGGGTTCAGATACAAAGAAAAGATGCCGAATGCGGCGGAAGCGCCGACTGAGAAGTTGTCCGTCACGGCGTAGGAAATCGTTGGGAAAAGCTGGATGACTTTCACCTTCGAATCACGTTCTCTTCCTTGCAAAATGGGATTGAGCAGTGGCGAGCCTGTCGTGGCATATTTTGCCGAAGCACCTCCGGTCGCCGCCGCCGCAAAGCCCAAAGTCCAAGCCGAATTTTTACCGACGTGAAACGAACTCGAAAAAGACGGGCAGTAGTAGTTTTCGCGATCGCTCTTGCGATAACCGTGCGTGGCAGGATTGCCGCGGATCTCCGAGGTCACCGATGAATCAGGCATTAACATACCGATTCCCAGCGACACCTCATTGTCCGGCAAGGCCGACAAAGTGGCAGGATTTGTATACATCGCCCCGGCGGAATCGAGCGGCGCGGCGATACCAACACCGCCAATGGACTCGTTGATCGCCCCCATCCCTCTAAACAAGACGCCTTGGGCATGAGCCGAGCCGGCTGCAAGCAGCAACGTTAAACATCCTGTGCCCAAGAAACGGCAACGCTGTAAAAAAGGAAACAAGCTCATAAAATACCTCGTCGAGAAATTTATTACCTTCCCACTTGTCGAGGCGAAAAAATTGACTCAAAAACCTGACACACAGTCCGTTTCTTTTCTTTGTCATGGATATGTGCAGCCTGTCCGCCGGAGCACTGCAAATGAGTCTTGAGCAATGCCGGGTGCTGCTTACTGTGCGCGGCTTCTCATATAACCATTGCATTTCACCATGCCTGACAACGACGACGAAAAAGAAAAAAAGCCTGATACCGAAAAAAATCCGCCTGTTGGCGCTTTGATCCAAAAGAAATTTTTGGAACAACGGAAAATCTTTCTTTGGGGCGCGGTCGAAGACGAGTCCGCCCGCGACATCACGGAAAAGCTTCTTTTCCTCGAAGCTACTGATCCGGGCAAACCTATCACCTTCTACCTGAACAGTCCCGGTGGCTCAATCACTGCGGGGATGGCTATCTACGACACCATCCAGTTGATTTCTTCTCCCGTGAAGGTCATCGTCACCGGCATGGCGGCGAGCATGGGTTCCATCCTGCTCAGCGCCGGGAAAAAAGCAGGCAAGGGCGGGCGCCTCCTTTTCCCGCATGCCCGCGTGCTCATCCACCAACCGCTCATCATGGGGCGCATCGTCGCTCCCGCTGTGGACATCAACATCCAGGCACAGGAGATGGAGAAACTGCGCACGGAGTTGAACCAGATTCTGGCAGATGCCTCCGGCCAGCCATTGTCCAAAATCGAAAAAGATACGGATCGCGACTTCTATCTCGACGCCCGGGAGGCGGTGGAATACGGCCTCGCCGACGCCATCATAGACAAATTGTAAGCGCTGCGGCGCTTGTCTGTGAAATGGGTTTGAGCGACAGAACTTACATGCGAACGGCGGGCGGAATCGTCCGCCCTCGTTTTGTCTGGACGGCCACGCGCACATTGATCGCCATCAATGTCGGCGTATTTTTCCTGCAAGGCCTGACGGAAATGTCCGGTCTTAATTTGACGGACTGGTTCGTGCTCACCATCCCCGGGCTTAAGCGCGGGATGGTCTGGACGCTTTTCACTTACGCATTTTTGCACTCTGGATTCTGGCATCTGGCTTTTAACATGATCGGTCTGTGGTGCGCCGGCGGGTTCATTCAGAAGAGTGAAAATCGCGGGCGCCTCTTCGCCGTCTATGGAGGCGGAGTCGTCTTAGGTGCGCTGGCGTGGCTCGCAGTTTGGGCGTGGAATCCGTCCCCCCTCCTGCAAGGAGTTTGCATGGGAGCTTCCGCAGGCGTGCTCGCGTGCATGGCCTACCTTTTATTCAACCTTTTTAACGAATCCATCACCTTCCTCCTCTACTTCATCATCCCCGTCAGGCTGCGCTCCAAATGGGTGCTCGCCTTCCTCAGTGTCGTGACTGTGGGCGGGCTTGTGTTTGCGGAGATCCCCGAAGTCACCCGCCTATGGCAGCCGCTGTGGATTACCGATGTCGCGCACTCCGCGCACTTGGGCGGCTTGATATGGGGAGCAGGCATGTTTGCGTGGAGCCGCTGGAAGCTGCGCCAGCCCGTGCAGTTCCCACGGCGCGTGACCCCGCTCAGGCAGACGGTGACTGTGCATGCGCATGATGGCGTGGCCCGTGCGCCGGCGACCCTCCTTTTCCCGGGAGCGGGCAAGGTGTTTCCGGAAGCCGAGGTGAACCGCATCCTCGACAAAATCAACGCATCAGGCATTGACTCGCTCACACGCGCCGAGCGCGAGGTTCTGGAATGGGCCAGCACCGCCTCCCTGAAAAAATAGTCCACCTGCGCAACGTATGCTTTTCTCTTTTCTCAAAAAAATAACGACCAACCAAACATTCTCTTCCATGCACTACTATCGCACATTCCTTACCGCGCTTTTGCCGGTCCTTGCTCTCAACGGCCTCCTATTTGCCGCCGATACGGCACCGGCACCCGCCGACAAAGCGGCGGATACCTCCGTCAAAGCCCGTGCCGAGGCCAAAGTCAATTACACCACCACACACGAGGCCGAGCTTGAAGCACAGGCCACAGTTTACTGCCTGGAACGCGGGCACATCCTCAAAAAAAGTTTCAACGAGCTGGACCCCTACTCCATCCTAAAAGAATACATAGGGACGCTCGACAACACGCACCTCTTCTTTTTGGCGTCCGAAGTCCAAAATTATCAAGACCGCTTTGGCCCGATGCTCGACATCTATTTCGTGCGCGGCAACCTTCAGCCGGCATTTGAGATATACAAAGATTTCTACAAGCGCCTCGAAAAACGCGTAGAGTGGATTAATCACCGCCTCGACCAGCCGTTTGACCTGAACACCCCGGAGACCTTCATCGTGGACCGCCGCAAGCAGGCATGGCCCAAAGATGCCGCAGAAGCCGATAAATTCTGGGAAAACCGCCTCACCCTCGACCTCATTATCGAACTGCTCGGAGAAGAAAAAACGCCCGCTAGCACCATCAGGAAAAGTGCTTCCGGCGATGATGCAGCCACGGCAGTCGCTTCCGGCGCATCCAAGCTCCCCCCCGAAAAAATCACCCCCGAACGCCTCACCGAGGCCATTTCAAAAATCCGCAAGCGCTACGGAAAAATTCTAAATTATCTCCGCTTTGAACCCTACGAAGTCGAAGAAATATACCTGAACACACTGACTACCCAATACGACCCGCATACCAGCTTCTTTTCCAAGCAGTCCCGCGAAGAGTTCGAAATCGCCATGCGCAACAAACTTATCGGCGTGGGTGCCGTGCTCCAGGATGACGAAGGCTATTGCACGATCAAAGACATCCTCCCTGGAGGGCCTATCGAAGGCACCAAACGTATCCGCATCGGCGACCGCATCATCGCCATAGGGCAGGGCGAAAAAGGCGACCTCGTGGATATCGTCGGACTGCGAATCAACAAAATCGTCAACCAGCTCCGCGGGCAATCCGGCACCACCGTCCGCTTGCGCATCGAGCCTATTGCCGATTACAGCGCCCGCTACACAGTCACGCTCAAACGCAGCGAGATCAAGCTCACCACCAAGCTTGCCCAAGCCGTCCTCTTCGAAGTCCCCGTAGGCGATAAGACCGTTCCTCTGGGCCTCGTCACCCTCCCGGCCTTTTACGGAAAAGGCAGTGACGACGGCGATGCCTTCAGCACGACAGACGATGTCGCCGAATTGATCGGCAAACTCAAGAAACACGGCGTGCAGGGCATAGTGCTCGATTTGCGGCGCAACGGCGGCGGGCTGCTTTCCGAAGCAGTCAACCTCACAGGACTTTTCATCCCCGGAGGCCCTGTCGTCCAGACTCGCAGCGTCGAAGGCCGCTCAGAGCAGTCCGATGTGCCGCTCCGCGACTCCGTGCTATGGGACGGCCCGCTCATCGTGCTCGTCTCCAAGTTGAGCGCCTCCGCCAGCGAGATTGTCGCCGGTGCCCTTAAGGACCACCAACGCGCCATCATCGTCGGCGACGAGAATACACATGGCAAAGGCACCGTGCAGCAGGTTGTGGACTACTCCCGCTTCGATAAGCGGCTAGGCTCAGCGCTCAAGTTTACCATCCAGAAATGGTATCTCCCCAGCGGCAACTCCATCCAACTCAAAGGCGTCGCCTCAGACATCATTGTGCCCTCCATTTACAGCGTCCTGCCCGTAGCCGAATCGGATTTGGAGCATCCCCTCGCCTGGGATTCCATTTCCTCCGCCCTTGCCCCGGCAGGCACTTCTGGAAACAGTCCAGTCAAAGCGCCTGTCAGCAGCGAATTGCTGGCGGCATTGCGTGCTGACAGCGCACGGCGGCAGGCCGAGATGCCCGAATTCATCACACTCGGGCGCACCATCGCCTGGACGAAATCCCGCGAGAAGACGCGGGCCTTCCCCGTGAACTACGAGACACTGCGTGCCGAGCGCGTCGAAGATAAAAGTTTCCGCGACTCCATCCGCACCGCTCACAAAAAACTGGAGGCGACGAATTTCAAAGCAGAGATCATCAAGTTGGATTCCGCCATTGAGCAGGAGAAGCAGGAAGCCGCGCTCAAGGCCGAAACAGAGAAACAGGCCGCAGCCACAGCGAAAAAAGGGGCCGATGCGTCCAAGGCAGCACCCAAAGCTGCCGACAAAGACAATGATAATGACGACGAAGACGATGAGGACGCGGAAGACAGCGCGGATACCCTCCATGGTGCCCACCCGGCCAAACAAGGCATAGATGTGCAAAAGCGCGAGAGCCTGCGCATCCTAGGCGATTGGTTGACGCGACTCGACGGCAGTGCCCGCAAGGACACGAAAGTGCTACACGCCACCGGTGCAGCACACTGAGTTAAGCCCTAACTCCGGCCGCTTGGGGAATAAAGACGGCATTCTCAAAAAGCATTTTTTGGCAAAGATACATTGAAGCAGGGCCTGTGAAGCTATCGGGATTTGTTTCGGTTATTGTCTAGCGTTCCTTGCCGAGATGAGCACCTGCCCATCATGGGCCGGGTAACGAGCAGCGAAGGCAGTGCGAGAATTCTAGAAGAAGCGTGTCGCGTTTTGGCGGATGAATTTCCCGCGCTAAAATCAACCTCGTTGTCCCTGACGAGAAGGACAAGCGCCACGGGCAAGCCATCGCCGCTGCCAGCCTCCCGGTGAGGTAAAAATGCACTTGCAAACACGTTCCCAAAACCAGAAACCTTCTTCGTCAGATGAAACCTATAGTAATCTTCGTAAGTTACCGTCGTGCAAACCATGACTGGGTGGACGCCAAAGGCGACTACCAGTTAATTCCGTGGTTACGCGAGCAATTTGCGCGGGAGCAGGTAGAGTTTTGGACAGATCATGCCCTCGATGAACACATCGGTAAGCCTTTCGAAAAAGCCCTCAAACAAAAGATAAATGAAGCCGATATCGCATTGTTGCTCATCACTCCTGAATTTGCCGTATCACCTTTCATTTTGGAGAAAGAATTGCCGTGGATAAAAGAACGTTTTGATAAGAAAAAAATTGAAATTATTCCGCTGTTAATTGATGAAGTAACTAATGTGGGGAAGCAACATATTGATTGGATATTTCAATTACAAATAATTAACAAAGGGGAGAAAACCATACTCGAACGTTACGAAGAAAGTCGAGCAAGCTATAGTAAAATTCGTAATTCGATTGCAGATACTATATTGAAAAAAATTTCGGCAATTAGGACGAATAGTCTTCCGCCTTCAACATCACTGCCGCCGCCTCTGAATACAAAGAATCAAGCCAAGATATCTATTGTTACAAAAGGCAGGATTTCTAAAGGAGATTTACTGCTAAAATATGACGACGTTGAGAATTTTCACGGCGGTTTGGCAGCAGTAAAATTAGATGGAAAATGGGGTTACGTAGACGAAACAGGAAATGAAGTCATTCCGCCTAAAT
>JAITXH010000079.1 GCA_031284845.1 Puniceicoccales bacterium
TTCGCCGGTAACAAACACCAACTCTCCGATTTCCGAGGAAAACCAGTCGTCCTCGATTTCTGGGCAACTTGGTGCGCCCCATGCCTCGCTAAAATCCCCACATTGCGTAGCGTCCACAACGAATTTGCAGACAAAGGGCTTGTCGTCCTCAGCATCAGTTTGGATGAAAACGCCGCGAGTGCGAAAAACTACGCCACGAAAAAGAATATGCACTGGCAACACGGATTCGCGCCCGGTGCGTGGAAAAGCGAGGCGGCAGAAAAGTTCGGAATCAGGGAAATTCCTTCCGTATGGTTCATCGGGGCCGACGGAAAAATCAAGGCACGGGATTTGCCCGACAAAGAAATTTCCAAGTCCGCCCGTCTATTGCTCGAAAACAAACTCCTCGTCATCCCCGAACCACTTTTGACGGTTTCCGGCTTAGTCGTGGACGACACCGGACAACCCATCGCCGAGGCGGAAGTCATCATTTTCCCGTCGTTTGTCAATGTTTGCGCCGATCAGGAACAGTTCCTCAAAGATTGGACTTTCAGGACGGATAAAAATGGGATTTGGACTTGTAAAATGAAACCGGAAGCCAAGAGCATCTCCATAGGAGTTCATCATCCGTTGGATGCGGAGAATAAATTTGTAATGCTCCCCCCAATACGAGTAAAAGAAAATGTGGTGGAAATCAAAGCCGAAAAACAGTGAGTTTAGGTTAGAATGAACATAGGATACTTAAAACATGAAAAAGAGCAACTTTTCCGGGTGCTCTTTACCGGCACCGCCACCAAACAGTCAATTTAGAGAGAAAAATGCACTACTGATACTCGGGGAAAACACGAAGTTTCACTGGCCCCAATAAGCCCGAAACCCGCAAATACTTTTCCGCATCACGGGCGTTAAACTTGCCAATGTTCGTCTTCGTGAGCCGCTTCGCCACAGGCAATTTCCCGTCTCCAATCAGACGGTTGGCCCATAAATTGGTAATCTCAATCGCCAAATGATTCGTTCCTGCCTTGAGATGCCCGGTCACATCCAATGTGTAAGGCGAAATCCAGGAAAGCGGAAAACGGTGCCCATTCAACGTAACCACCGCCATCTCCCGTAAGTTCCCTAAATCCAAAACAATCCGACTGTCCTTCAAATCCGCTTCCGAAAGAAGAAACTCCTTTTCATAGACCGCTTGCCCGGAATAATATTTCACGCCGTTATCGGGAGATTTCGTCCACGAATTCAACTCGTTGAAAACCGCCTGCGCCGGACCTCCCCAAGCCGGATCAAAACGCACCCGCCAACTCCCCTCAACCGGCACCTCCCGCGGCGGCACCGCCACCTTCACCGCCTGAACAGATCCGTCCGCCCGATGCAACACATACTCCCCAGGCTCTGCCGCCGTCAGGCGATTGTCCGACCTAAACGCGACGTGCCCCCAGAACGGATTTCCGTCCTTCTCAATCCGAACAACATGATTTCCAACAGGTTTCCGATCCGTGAAGACGACAAACACCGAGCCTTCCGGCGGCAGCACCAAGGGCACAAGCGTCTGCCCGTCCTCCTCACGATAAACCGGCGCGGGGACGATTTCACCCGTCAACGGATTCCACAATTCCGGCGTCTTCCCCGTCACTCGGAACTTGCAAACCACCCGCGCCTCGCGGTCGGGAAGAGCCAGCCGCTCAAGGTATTTGAAGTTGTCAACTCCGTTGTAGGCGAGAGGGTTACAAACCATGTAAATGTCCGCAGTGTCCGTCCGGCGGTGAATGTAGTCGAGTTGAGTTTTCGCATCCGGGCTGTCGAAGGCGAAATCGGGTTTCACTGCTAATGCACGATTGACATCTACACCCCACATCACAACTCCTTTGCCGTAACGGTGTTCCGTGACATCTTTGCCGTCTATTTTGCCCCAAAGCCGGTCGGCGATTGCGGCGACCTCTGCGTCGCTTTGCGGATAACCGGAAAGGCCGGAGGCGTTTTTCGGGCGCGGCGCATAAACAGTAGCCCCCGCCTTAACCAATTCCTCAACCTTTCGCAACACACCCAAGTCAATCGCCTGTTCCGGTGCCAGCACCAACAGCCGGTAACTCATCCCATCGGGCAAAACCACCCGCCCGTCTCGCACGGAAGTGCGATTCAAAATCACATCCTTGGAGCACTTGTCCCAATCGTAACCGAAGTTAAGGCCGGAAAGTTCACTTTTCAGAAAAACAAAATTGGGCGTGTCATCTCCATAATAACAAAGCACATCTGCGACAAAAAGCCCCTGTTGCAAAAGGTAGCTGCACCGGTTGAGGTAGGCGATGAAGTCAGGAGCCTGTTCCCACCATGTTACATTGGGGTTGAGATGTGTTCCCGCGAAATACTCTGTGCCGGGCTTGCCGTATTCCTTTGAGGAGGAACTAAATGTGTGCCAAACAATGCGGTTCAACCCGGAACAGAAAGCGCGGTCAATGTTGGCCTTCAAGTCTCGGGGCGAACGCTCCCAGTGCGGCCCGATGCTGGTGGGGCCTTCGGCGGCCACGAATCGTTTCCCGTTAGTGTGTGCGACGCAAGCACTTTGCCTGACGCAAAGGCGGTCCGCGTCGCTCACGCGGTGCGTACTGGACACCGCCCAAAACTCGCCCTGTGGAAAATCGCTCACCCCCATTGTCCGCAACGCGTCAATCGGCGCGTAATGCGGCCCGCCGGATTCGGGGTGAATGCCCATGCCGTGCTTGTGCGCCAAGTCAGCGAACGGCTTGTAGTGATATTCGATGATGCAGTCTGCGATGGTCTTGCGAAAGTCATGCAAAAAGCGGTTCGACGCTTCCTGGCTTTCCACCACGCGCCCCGCCAGCACCGGAAGCCACGGCTCCAACCCGTAACCCCGGAACTTTTTGAACACTTCCGGGAAACGCCCCGTCCAGTTAACCATGCCCATTTCCCAGCTGTCGGTGAAAAGAAACTTCAAGCTATTTCCGGTCTCCTTCGCCGCGTCAATGAGCGGCTGGACAGTGGCTTGGCGAAACAACTCGAACGCATCCGGGTCGAGGTGGTCAAGTGCCAAACCGCTCCAGCTTGGGTGCGACCCTGATGTCCGTGCCCCGGTGCAAGTCCACCCGTAACGAATCACCAGCCAATCGCCCGCCGGTGCCTCCCATGTCAGCGTTTTCCCGTCAAATTTTCCGGACAAATCGAGGATGTCTGCTTGACGAATGTTGTCCGCAGAAGGCTTGTCGAACCTCGCCCGCAACTGGGGCAACGGATAGATCCCTTTGCCCCCGAGGTTTTTGTTCAGCGTCTTGACATCCCAGTAGTCAATCGCTGCACCTTTCGTCGGAGCGTTCTTCTTAGAAAGAGGAATCGCCTGCACCAACACATCCCGATACAATAGACGAACCGGTGGTTGCCGCAGTGCCACCTGCACCCGTTGGCCGCCCTTCACGATGGTTTCTGTGTAGACCAGCTTTTTCATCGCCAACTCCGGAGTAATAGCGGGGCCACCGGGATTCGCGGCACCGCTCTGCGCATTGACGGTCAGCTCGATACCCAGCCTGTCGGCCTCTTTCACGGTATGGCGATACAGTGCCATCCAGTCAGGACTCATAAAGACCGGCCCAATGACAACATTTTTATCTTCCCGCCAATCTATCAACACGGCACCGCCATAGCCTTTGGCCTTCATTTCCGTCAAATCGTGGGTAATGGATTCGGGCGTGACCCGCCCGTTTGTCCACCACCAATAAGAGCGCAGTTTCGCCGTATTGGGGAGTTGCCCGAACTCCCGCCGCAACTCGGCAGTCGGCTTGGTGGCGTCTGTGCGGAGCAGATCAAGGGAGGACTCGAAGGGTTCGCGTTGCGCGGTGGCCTGTCCGAACAAAGGTGTCCCAAAAACGGACAACGCCAAGGTAGCAATCCAGATTCTGTTGATGTGACTCATGGCGGTTTGTCTAACGCGATTTTTTTGAATTACGACAAGAATAGGGTAGTGGCGTGTGGAGCGCAGCGGCTCTGCCTCTGTGAACCTGAAGATGTGCGATTCCCCGGATCTTCCGCCGCTCCTATCCGCATCCCCGAAGACAGACAGATTTCTTTTGTAAAATTGACATTTTCGCCTCGTTCTCCGTCGGCTCCTGCAACCCGATCTCACCTTTTTTGTTTGCGGAACTTTCTCTCTTGCCCGTTGTCAACCCTCCCCTTTCCACATCCCTTCCAGCTCCTCGTAACATCAACAACGCCATGAACAGTAAATACAACAGACGTGAATTTCTCCATACTGGAGTCGCCGGTCTGGCGACTCTCGCCGCCGTGCCTCTGCTCGCCGAGACCGACGCCGCTAAGCCGACACCCAAAAACACCGAGGCGACTCCTTCCCCGGCGTTGACGCCTGTGGATACTGTCCGGCTCGGCGATTCCGGCTTACAGGTTTCCCGCATCGCGTTTGGCACGGGAAGCGTGGGCTACAACAAATCCTCCAATCAGACGCGCCTGGGCATGGATAAGTTTGTCGCGCTGGCACACCATGCCTACTCCCGCGGTATCCGGTTCTTCGATATGGGCGACAGCTACGGTTCGCAACCCTTTGTCGGACAGGCGATCAAAACACTTCCACGCGAAAAACTTACCTTGATGACTAAAATATGGGTGGAAGATGATAGCAAAAACAAGGCCGGCGAAATCCCGAAAACGATAGATCGTATTCTCAAGGAAGTCGGCGTCAGCTATCTGGACATTCTCATCTTGCACTGCCAGATGAAGGGTGGCTGGACGCAGAGGCGGCGGCAAAGCCTGGATGCGTTTTCCAAAGCGAAACAAGAGGGTCGCGTGAAAGCCGTCGGCGTGTCGTGTCACAATTGGGATGCTCTGGTCGAAGCCGTTGAGTCTCCGTGGACGGATGTCATCATGGCCCGCATCAATCCTTTTGGTCAGATGATGGATAACAAGCCCGATGTGGTGAAAGCTCTTTTACAAAAGGCCATAAAGAATGGTAAGGGCGTGATTGCCATGAAGATCTTCGCCGAAGGTAAACGCATCAAGGATCTGGAACGCGAGCAATCCATTCAATATGCCCTGCAAGAAGTAGGTGTCTCCTGCATGACGCTCGGTATGGAATCCTTTGCGCAGGTGGATGATGCCGTTGAACGCGTAATGCGCCTGAGGAAGAAGTGATTGATTTCGTAGCTTCTTACTTATCAAACGGCAACTTCACCCCGGGAGAGTTCGCTGGGGAGGCGGACGGAGCTTTCGGAGCAGGCGGCGGGGCAGCGGCACGACGATGCACGATGTCGCCGGGCTTCAAATCCGCAATCTTGCCCTGAATAACACGGGCATACGATAACTTCGCCTCCACCCGCGTAATTTCCAATACAGCCGTGAGAGTTTCTTGCTTGCCGAGCTTTTCGCCAGTGTCGGGGTCAATGAGGTCGCCGGAAGCATTCATGGCCGAAAAGTGATCGCCAGGAGC
>JAITXH010000089.1 GCA_031284845.1 Puniceicoccales bacterium
GGAAAGCCACCATGCGTGTCGAACGCCTCGACCTCGCCGTCCAGAGCGACGCCCTGCACCTCTTCGCTGTGCGCGAAGGTCTGGTCAGCGCCAGCACCACCGTCAACTACGCCATCGTCAGTGCGCCCCTCGGCGAATTTCGCTTCAGCGTCCCCGCCGAAGTGCGCAACCTCGAATTCGCCGGGAAAGACATCCGCGCCTGGAAACGCGACGGCGACACGCTCACCGTCAGCCTCCACAAGCCCGTCAGCGGCGCCTTCACGCTCCTTGGCACCTACGACCTCCCGCTCGATCCTCGCGGCGGCACCGTCTCGCTCACCGGCCTGCGTCCGCTCGGAGTCCAGACCGAGCAAGGCTTTGTCCTCGTGACCAGCGACCTCCAATTCAACGTGAAAAACGACACCGTCTCCCCCAATTTGACTCCTGTCGAACCCGGTGAAATCCCCGCCGAATACCGCATGATGTTCGATGCCTCCCTCCTCGCCGCCTACCAATATGCGGCGCGGCCCTACGACCTCAAACTCGGCCTCCAGCTACGTCCGCAAAGCAACACGCTCAACCAAGTCGTGGACTTTGCCTCGCTCTCCACGCGCGTCTCCCACGACGGCCAAATCGTCACCGAAGCCCGTTATCTTGTGAAAAGCCACGGACACCCCCACCTGCGCCTCACGCCGCCTGCGGGCCTCAAACTCTGGACGGCCCGCGTGGACAACGCCGACGTCCTCCCCGTCACAGACGCCGCCACCACACTCATCCCGCTTCCGGCGCGGCCCGACGCCAACACGCTTCTCACCGTTGACCTCCGCTTTGCCGGCACCGCTGCCGACACTGCAAAAATCCGCCTCGACGCCCCCGCTCTCGGTGCCCCCATCATCAATACACGCTGGGAAGTCACCCCGGACAAAGAGACCTCTCTCAACCCGATCGCCGGCAACCTCGCACAGGAAAAGCCCAATGCCCCGCCGCCGCTCCCTTTCCAGCACACCCGCTCAGGTAAAATCCTGGTCAGGCTCGGTGCCGCCGCCATCATCGCCGTCTCTGCCGCGCTGTTCTTTTTCCTCGGAGGGAAACTGCGCACAGGCGGACGACGCAAAATCGCCACCGGCTTCGGTGCCATCGGCCTCATCGCCATCCTCGGCACACTCGCCCTCTGCTGGTATGCAGCCACGCTCACCGCCGATCTCCCAGCGCCCATCCAACAACAATCTCCTGCCCCAAACACCCTCGTCTTCACATCGCCCATCCACCCGGGCAGCGCGGACATTTTGGCTACGACCAGGAGCGGAGACCTCCGACCTGCATCAGTCTCCAGTGCGCCGGAGACTCGCATTCCCGGCGCCGCTCCGCACTTCATCGAGCTGCGCCGCGAGACCGCTTCCTCGCCCGCATGGAGTATCCTCGGCCACCTAGCACTCCTCCTCCTTGGAGCCGCGCTCGCGTTCTCAGCCTTCGCTAAAAAATCGCCCGCCCTGCGCGCCATCACATGGACCTATTTCGCCGTCGTCATCTTCGCTGCCGGAGACTCCCATGCGGGCTGGCTCGCCCTCCTCTCTGCAGCATTTTTCTTCTTTGAAATTCTCCTCCCCGGCCTGCGTTGCTTCCGCGCTGTCGGCACCAGTGCCGCCGCGCTCCTCGCATTGGCCTTGTTCGCCGGACACGCTGCCGCAAATGATGTCCCCTATAACCCCGACGCCTCCCGCCGCACCAAGCTCGCTGACAGGATAACGCAGGAGATCATCGTCTCCGAGAAACAGACGTCTGTGGATGCGAGCATCGAGATTCGCGGTAAAGCCGGAGACCGCTTTGACCTGCTGCTCCAGCCCGCTGTATTGATCGGCGTGAGCACACCACCCCCGCCACGGAAATCAAAACAAGAACCGGCATTTCAAATCGCCGGAAAAATGATTCTACCTGAAGGGGTGCGTCTGGAGAAAATCACGCGCAATACCCGAGTTGTCATTCAACTCGTCCTTGAGAAAGACTGCGCGGCGACATTGGATTTCCGCTACGAGTTGCCTCTTGGGGTTTCGGAAAAAGAATTGAAGATTCCCACGGGCCGCGCCGTCAGCGATATGGCCGGAGTGGAGATTGTCGGCAGAGACACGCAAGTCACCTCGCCGGAAGCCGCAGCCATTCAAGCCGAAAACCTTTTCAAAAAATATCAAACCATTCATCCCGACGGTTCTTCTGCGTTCACGATTACCTTCCTCCCCCGCGCCGAGCGCACCATTCGTTGGGCACCGAAGGCCCGCGACCGCCGCACCGAACCCCTCGTCATCTACGCCGAAAGCACCGATCTCTACATCCCCTCGCTCGGCGTCCTCGACGGACACCACACGCTCAAAATCCGCCCCGCGCAGGGCCTTCTCCGCGAAGTGAATGTCCGCATTCCCGCCGGTCTCTCCGTCGCCAACGTCACCGGCACCGGTGTCAAAAACTGGCGTTTCGACCCCGAAAAACAACGCCTCACCATCCCCATCGAACCCGGGCAAGCCAACGAAACCACCCTCACCCTCGAGACCCAAATGGGCATCGGCGCACTTCCGCAAAAGTTGACCCTCGCCCCGCTCACCGTTGAGGGCACCGCCGGACAAGTCGGAATGGTCGCCCTCGGCACCGCCGACGATGTCCAAATCACCACTGCCACGCCGCAAAAAATGCTCGCCGTCGCCAACGACGATTTCCAGCAAAGCGGGAACCTCACCCACAGTGCCGTCAAGCTCCGGCGCAGCTTCCGCTACAGCGACCCTACCGCCACGCTCGTCGTCACCGCCGAGGCCGTGCAAGCCGAAGTCCGCCTCGAGTCCCAGCAGCGCATCTCGCTCGGTGAAGACCGCATCGTCCTCAACGCGAATTGGGCTGTGGACATCACCCGCGCCGGTATTTTCCGCCTCACCTTCGATCTCCCCGAAGGCCTCGACATCGAGTCCATCAGCGGCTCCGCCCTCAGCCACTGGACGGAGACGCCCGATGCCGCTTCTACCCCTCGCCGTGTCATTCTCCATCTCCGCGGGCGCACCCTCGGGCACCAAAACTTCACACTCACCTTCAGCGGCCCCGGCATCGCCGGAAAGAAGAAATGGCACGCTCCACGCCTCCTCCTCCACGAAGCCACCCGGCAAACCGGTGCCCTCACCCTCGTCTCCGAAGAAGGCCTCCGCCTCCACGTCGCCACTCGCACCAACGCCACCCAATACGACCCGGGCACTCAGGCCCGCCTCCCCAAGAGCGCGCTTGCCTTCCGCCTCCCCCAACGCGATTGGGCGCTTGCCTTCGACATCGAAAACCTCGCCCCGTGGATACAGGCCACCTACCTGCAAGACATCACCGTCCGAGACAGCCAAATCCGCGCCCTCGTGAACTTCGAATACACCATCGAGAATGCCGCCACGAAGACCCTGCACGTCCAACTTCCAGCCGACGCCACCGGCGTCCGTTTCACGGGGCCGTTGGTCGCCGACGCCGTCGAAGTTAAAAAAGAATCTGTGAAAGCAAATGCCGCCGGTGTCGTCACCGAATCCACCCTCTGGCAAGTCCGCCTCACCCGCCGCGCCCTGGGCAAGACCACGCTTCATGTCACTTACCAGAGGCCACTCGGCAGTGCCGCCACCACCGGTGCCGCCGCGAAACCCACGACCACCCTTCACGCCATCACCGCTGCCGACGCCAACCTCCAGCACGGCTGGCTCGCCCTGCGCACCACGGGACGCCTCGAACTCAAGCCCGGCCCGCTTCCTTCCGCGCTCACCGCCTCCGACTGGCAGGCTGTCCCGGTCAGCCTCCGGCGCGGTCTTGCGGAGCCTGTCATTGTCCTTCGCAAGATTGAGAACGCTTTCACGCTTCCCCTCGCCATCGTCACCCACGACCCCGCTAAGCTCCTTGCTCTGCGCATCGAAGCCGCCGAATTGCTCACCATGCTCTCCGACGAGCACCGGATGCTCACCCGTGTCCACCTCACCGCCCGGCTTGCCGAGAAGGGGCTGCTCCGCGTCACACTCCCTGCCAACGCCACCTACTGGCATGGCTTCGTGAACAACGAACCCGTCCGCGTCGCTCTTGACGGCACCACGCACCTCATCCCCGTCGCGCCCAACGCCGACCCCGCGCAAGCAGCTACCATCGAGTTTTACTACGCTGCCCCCACATCCAGCGCTTCCGATGGGCACAAGCTCGAAGGCCCGCGTTTCGATGTGCCTCTCCAAAACATTGTCTGGCGCGTCCAACTTCCCGACGGGCGCATCCTCGCCAAGCACCAAAGCGACCTGCGGCTTGCCTCCCAGTCCGACGCCTCCGACTCCGGGCACAATCTCAAAAATGCAAACGACTACATTGCCACCAACAACCAAATGCTCTCCCGGAAGTATCGCCAGGCGGAGCATCTCATTGCTCTGGGCAACAAACTAAAGGGCAGCGATCAGGTGCAAGCCGCGCAAGCGCTCTCGCAAGCGCAGAACCTCTCCAGCGGCAACGCCGCGCTAAACGAAGACGCCCGTGTGCAATTGAACACCCTCCGCCAATCGCAGATCGAGGTGGGCATGAACCGCTGGCGGCAGAACTTTGCAAACAACGCCGGCAATTTCAGCGTCAGCACGAACGATGTCCCCAATGCCCCGCCCGCATTCCCCGCCCAAACCAACGGCGGCGAGCAATCCGTCAACAGTGCCAACGTCAACTTCACGCAAGAGGAAGTGCTATTGCAACGCAGCCAGAACACAGCGGAGGAAAACGAAGTCACCCGCAAGATGGCAGAGCGCTTCCTGACGCAGCAAACCACAGCGGCAGGTGCTTTGGACTCGATACGCACTTTAATTCCTGCGCAGAGCCGCACCTTGCGCTTCGAACGCACCTTGCAAGTGGGCACTGGCAGCGACCTCTCATTGAACCTGACGCTTGCGCCGCTGGAGCCGGTCAAAAGCGACTCGCGTTTCTGGCCCTTGGTCTTGCTCGCGCTCGCCGCGCTCGCCCTCTCGCTCGTGTTACCACGGCTGAGAATCAGGCAATAATTCAAAGCAAAAAGCCGCGCCGTGCGCTCAGAGGATTACGCTTTTCTCTTTTCCGCCACGGCACGGATACGCCTCAGAACTTCGCGCAGGCGTTCGCGTGGGCAACCATAGTTGAGCCGGACAAATCCCGGCACACCAAAGTCCGAACCGTCATTCAGGCCCACGCCGCCATCTTCAAACGCGGCGCGTGGATCCGTAAACCCAAGCGCCCGCACATCGAGCCATGCGAGGTAAGTCGCCTGCGGACGCTGCGCGAGTATCACGCCGGGGGTGTGCGCTATTTCTTCCACGACGACGTCAAGATTGCCGCGCAGGTATTCGACACACTCAAGACGCCAGGCTTCACCATGGCGGTAAGCGGCTTCCAGGGCAATCAATCCGAAAATATTCACCTCGTTGGCCACGCCTGCGAGCGCCCGGCGGAAACGAGTCCTCAACTCTGCATCGGGTATCACGGCGTAGCCGCATAAGAGACCTGCGACGTTGTAGGTCTTGCTCGCCGCAAAGAGACTCACTGCCCGTTGCGCCACCTCAGGCCCAAGCGTGGCATAAGAAATATGCCGCGCTGTGCGATCCAACACGAGGTCGCAATGGATCTCATCTGCGCAGACTATCAAGTTATGCCGGGCTGCAAAGGCGGCTACCTCGGCCAGCTCTTCCCGCGTGAAAACCCGCCCGAGCGGGTTATAAGGGTTGCACAGCAGGAAGACTTTTGTCCGGGGTGTCAGCGCTGCTTCCATCGCGGCAAAATCAAACGTCCAACGGCCATTTTCAAATTTCATCGGCGCTTTTTGCAGTTCGCGTCCCGATAACACGGGGGCGTTCAAAAACGGCGGATAAATCGGTGTCGTGACCAGAACGCCATCTCCGGCTGCACCCACAGCCCGGATCGTGCCGTTGAGGCAAGGGACAAGCGCGGGGGTGAACACCACCCAAGCAGGGTCCACCTTCCAGCCGCGCCGCTCTTCCAGATACCTTACGACAGCATCCAATGTGTTTTGGCGTGCCACGGCATAGCCGAGCACGGGATGCTCCAGACGCTGCTTAAGGGCGTCGAGAATGACGGGGGCGGAGGCAAAATCCATATCCGCTACCCATGCGGGCAAAATGTCGCGCCCAGCATAGCGCGCCCATTTGATAGAGTCGGTTCCTGAACGTTCCGGGCAGATGTCGAAATTGAAGTCCATGCGCGTATCTTGTGATTTTTTTTCGGAGAGGCAAATTTTTACTGAAAGCCAAAACGGACCTTGCACCAGATATGCCATGTTTTGCCTACCCCTTCTTTTTCTCTCTTAGACGATGTAAAAACCAAGCGCGAATTACAACACGCCCACGACGGACATGCACGGGGGCTTCATCTCAAAAAAAAGTTCCTTGCCTTCGCGTCCGCCTATAGCGCACATAAATGCCTGATATGACTCTGCGTTGGCATTGCGAAGGTGACCTCGTTCCGGTATTTCGCCGCGGCGCATTCCGCATGCTCGATCTGCTGTTTCCACGGGATTGCCCCATCTCCGGAGAACCGGTGGACAACGTCCCCTGGCTTCATCTCACCAATACCGGGCTGGATTCGTTGCACCGCGTGAGTGCTCCGCATTGCGAGACATGCGGCGCACCGTTTTTCGGCGTGCTCGCCGGTCCGCAAACTTGCCCTCACTGCTGCGATCTTTCCCCGGTGTTCGACAGAGGAAAAACTGCTGTCGTCGCCAAGGGCGCAGGGCGCCGCCTCGTCCATGTGT
Source organism: Puniceicoccales bacterium (assembly GCA_031284845.1). Lineage (GTDB taxonomy): Bacteria > Verrucomicrobiota > Verrucomicrobiia > Opitutales > UBA953 > CALNBE01. The sequence continues at coordinate 6,743 of JAITXH010000089.1, forward strand.
TGAAATACCGGCAGGGGACATGGCTGGCGCGGGACATGGCACGCATCATATTAACCACTCCCGGCTATGCTGACTTTCTCGACGGTGCCGTGCTTGTCCCCGTGCCGCTACATCCGCACAAGCTGCATTTCCGGGGGTATAATCAGGCAGAGCTTCTCGTGGATGCCCTCGCCGCCCTGTCTCCCTCGTTGCGCGTCGCACGCCTGCTGGCTCGCATCCGCGACACGGCAACACAGACGCGGCTCGGTCGTGAGGACAGAGCGCATAACATGGAAAACGCCTTTGCTCTCCGTCCGGGCGCCGTCGTGGACCCTGAGGCGCGATACATCGTTTTCGACGATGTTTTCACAACGGGTGCCACGCTCAATGCTTGTTGCGCAGTGCTCGCCCGGGAAGGCGCGACAAGGCTGGATGTGGGGACTTTTGCCCACGGGTGAAAGTCGCTTCGCCGGGATTTATTCAGCGCACCATTGCGGGCATCACCCGGCTCTCCAACACAGTCCCTGCCGGCATGGGAAACCCTGCCAGAAATGCACCGCAGGGCAGCATTTTTCCCGTTGGCCGCTGCATCTGAAGCACACGCAAAACGCCCCCGCCCGTGGCAATGCACACGCCGTGTCCGTCTGCGGCCAGGATTTTGCCCGGGGGTGCGCCATCGGTGCCAAGAGCCGGTTCAGACACGGCCTCTCCGATTTTCAGCACGAGGCCGTCGTGCCACGGCACGGTGACACCCGGCCAGGGAGAAAGGGCACGCACGCGTGCGGCGATCTCAGCCGCCGTAGCGCGGAAATCCACTGCCGCATCTTCGCGTGTGATTTTGCGGGTAAAAGTCGCCGCCGAATCGTCTTGCGGCACACCTGCGGAATCGCCCGCAAGGAGGCGGGGAAGAGTGCGCCGCATGAGAGGCACACTGGCTTCGGCGATCTTCGCCCGCAGGGACAGGCGCGTCTCGTCTCCGGCCAGCGGCACCGGCTCGGCGTCCACTACCGGCCCGGCGTCGAGACGCGACACCATGCGCTGCAAGGACACGCCACTCGTGCCAACCCCTGCGGCGATGGCGCTCTCTATCGGCGAAGCACCGCGCAAGAGAGGCAGGAGCGATGCGTGTAAATTAAAAAAACCGAGCACGGGCGTTTCCAGCAAGCGCCGCTTCAAAATGTGCCCGTAAGCCATGACAATCGCCAAATCGCATCCGAGCGTGCGCAATGCGTCAGGCTCTGAACCATCCAGCCGCTCGGGCTGAAAGACAGGCAAACCGCGAGCATGCCCCCATGCGGCAATGGCATTGGGCTGGAGCTTTTGTCCGCGCCCTGAAGGGCGGTCTGGCTGACTGTAGATTGCCGCCAACGCGACATCGCCGCCATGCTCCGCCGCGATGGACTCAAGGCAAGGCAAGGCGATCTCATCCGAACCGAAAAAGACAAGTCGTATCATGGTTTTGCATCGCGCATGGAAACGGCAGTGCTGGCGAGAAAATAAGAAATGGATTGGACAAAAACCATAACGCCATTTGAATCCGCCAATCATTACCCGCATATTACATGAGAACATGGTAGTTTTTGTCAATCTTTTGGCTGTCTGCCGTTTACGACTTTCTAACTACGCACTGCAAGGTGCGCACTGGAAAAGCGCAAGCGGCGTCCATTTCAAAATCCTAAGCAAATCCCTCCCGCTTCTCATGCGACATGCAGGCCGGTAAATGCCGCGCCAAAGGTAATTTTTATCGTAAAAACAAAATCAAAGGAAACAGTCACTCCCAGTTCTCAATTCATGCCCGAAATAAACAACAAGGAACAGGACAACAAAGACACCACCGGAGAAACGAACAACACGGCACAGGAACCGGTTGGCGGGAATGCCGGGTCTATTTCGTCGCCTGACTCTGCCCCAGCAAAACCCTTGCTACTCCGGCCCATGAAACCGGCCTCTCCGCCGCCGGAGGCCCCCAGTGAAAGCACCCTGCCCACTTCCCTCCCCCCTTTGCAGCCAGCCGTGCAAGCCCCCACGGGCAGCGCTCCGCGCATACGCTGGCAAAAAAACAGCGCACCGCACCATAGCGTTTCTCAAAAAAAAGCTTCGCCACCCCCGCCACCACCACCGCCATCACGCTCGGCATCCCGGCAAGCCGCACCACCGCCGCCCGATGCCCCACAACAATTTGATTCACCGGCGACGCCAGACTTACCTCCGCCGCCACCGGCCCCTTCTACGAGGGCACCCGCGCCGGAAAAAGAAGCCGCTCCCGCTGCCGACACCGATGCTGCCGACGCGCCAAAGCCCGTCTCCGAAAACAAAGGGGAAAAATACAGGCGCTTGCTGCGCACATTTTTCAGCGATGGTTTTTTTACCAGTCTCGCCGTTCATGCCGTCTTGATTGTGATCGCGATGCTTTGGGTGGTGAGCACTCTGACTCTGGACAAGGAGATAACCTATACCACTTTCCAAGTCCCGTCGGGCGGCGGCGACAAAGGCAGCGCCGAATTCAAAAAGAAAAAGAACCGAAAACAAGCGCGGGACATCTCAAAAAATCTGCAAAAGCTGTCCGTAAAAAGCTCATCCTCTAGGATTTCAATTCCGCAGATACCGCCTCCCGACTTTTCTTCTTTGCAAATTAATGAATTGCGAAGCGATTTGGCCAAAGGGCTTGGGCCAGGCTCTCTTGGGCCGGGATTCGGACCGGGGCCAGGGAGCATGAACAGTTTCGTCAGCTTCAAAATGGTCATGGGGCTGCGGATCGAAGCCCAAAATATAGCCGTCTATCTCGATAATTCCGGCAGCATGACTCCCTATCTGGAGCGCGTGAAAAGTGAGATCTACGCACAATTTCCCAGAGCCGATATCTTCGAATACGACGGCATCCGCGTCATAGTCAGAGAAAACACAGTCTTCATGGGACGCGCCTACACCAGCGACAACTATCGCGACAAAGGGCGCCCGTCGTTGCGATACCCTCCGCCGACCTCCAACACCGCCACCCGCCAGCCTCCCGAAAAACTATCCTCAAAGGGGAAAGTCATCTGGCGGGATTACTCGGCAAATTTTGAAGCCGGTTCCGTTGGTGCGTGGATGGACATCATGTTATCCAAAAACTACGACGCCCTGATTGTGTTTTCCGACTTCCAAGACGGCGTCGTGCAAAGCGACAAATCCGGCGAGCAGCTTTACTACGAGACCTCGTTCAACTCAAAGATTACAGACAATAGGCTCGATCTGCATAAAGAATGGGAAGAGGACTGGCTGAGGCGTGTCGGCCAAGCGCCGAGAGGACGTCCCAAATTGTATCTGTTTTCCATCGAAGTCCAACCGCAGGCCATTTGGCAAAAATGTGTGCAAACCTCCGGTGGCGCGATTCGCATGATGCCGGAATTGCGCGACGACAATGCGAGCTTTTGAGAGGCATCGGAAGTTCACAGTCATAAGCTAGGATTGCACAAAGAGTTCACGCTTTAGGCAAGCCACCGGCGCGGTGCCGCCGAGTAGAGTGGAAGCGGCGTCCCGCCGCTTGATGGACAGGTTCTAGGCAAGCCACCGGCGCGGTCCTGCCCTCCTCCCTGCCAATGCCTTGATTCGACCTGATGCGCGATTCCTCTTGAGCAAGCAGACAGTCCATCCTACAAACCCGTTTTTGCAAAACGCTCCAAACTTCTCTTATATGACACGTATGCCACTTCGCCGCATCACCGCCCTCGCACTACTGCCGCTGATATTCAACGGTTGTGCAGTCGGCCCCGATTACAAAACGCCCGAAATCAAAACGCCTCAAGCATGGCGTATCGAAACGCCATCAAATGCCAATTCGGTAGCCAACCTCCCCTGGTGGGAAATTTTTAAAGATGCGGAATTACAAGTGCTCATCCAAGAAGGCTTGTCCGCAAACAAAGACCTCAAAATTGCGTTGACCCGGCTTGTTCAGGCACGCGAAAGCGCAGAGATAGCGGAAGGTGCCTACCTTCCCACCGTCGGCTACACAGCCGGAGCCTATCGCTCGCGCCCAAAGTCATTTTCAGCCAATGGAATGCACGGTTTTTCGCTGGGCGGCAGTATCCAATGGGAAGTTGATCTGTGGGGACGCCTGCGCCGCCTGAACGAATCAGCCGCCGCGCAGTATTTCGCTTCTGTCGAAAACAAAAACGCCACGGTGCTCGCACTCGTCGCGGAAATCGCAAACGGCTACTTCCGGCTGCGTATGCTGGACGCCCAACTCGCCACCTCCAGGCAAACAGCGGAAACCCGCGAAAAGGCCTACAAGCTCTCCAAAAGCAAACTCGATAACGGCGTAGGCAATCGCATTGACACGAGTTATTTTGAATCGGACATGCTCTCGGCGCAGGCGTCCATTTTCGAGTTTGAACGCGGTATCGCCGTGCAGGAAAACGCACTCAATCTCCTGCTCGGGCGTCTCCCCGGCCCCATTGCCCGCAGCAATACTATACCTTCGCCCATCCTTCAGGAAATCCCCGCCGGACTGCCTTCTGAGCTTCTCTTGCGCCGGCCCGATGTGCGTGCCGCCGAGCATCAAGTGCGCGCCGCCAACGCAAAGATCGGTGCAGCCATTGCCGAGTTTTTCCCGAAAGTCTCTCTGACTGCCGCCCTTGGTTTTTTCAACCCCCAGTTGGGGCACTTGCTGGAACACGACAGCCTCGGGCGTCAAGGCGGCGGCGGGCTTCTGGGTCCGATCTTCGCCGGTGGCACCATTTATCACGGCGTCAAGCAAGCTGAAGCATTCACAAAGGAAACCGTGCTCGGCTACGAGCAGACGGCGCTGAATGCCTTCCGCGAAGTGAATGACGCATTGGTGACCATCCGCAGCACACGCGAACGCATCCAGAAACTGGAAAAGCAAGTAGCTGTGCTCAGGGAAGCTCTTGAAAATACGCGCAAGGCCTATGAATCGGGCGTCCTGCCATTTCTCCCCGTATTGGATGCCGACCGCAATCTGTTCAGCGCGCAGCTTCTGTTGAACGATGTGCGCACGGCGGAGTTGGAATCGGCAGTTCAGCTATACAAGGCGCTTGGCGGCGGATGGCGTGCCGGGAATCTTAGCCAGCTTGTGAATGAAAAGGGTGAAATCACCGGCGGCCCGGGCGCAAAAGCAAAAGAGAAAAGCGAAGAAAAGAAATAAACCGCGAGGCTTGCCCCTTCGCTCAAGCAATACCATTCGGTATAAAAACTTCTCTTTAGAAGAGGCGTTTTTGGCCGTGGATAGACTCAGGCAGGCACTCATCTTAACCACGGATGACAAAAACAAAAAATAATCTCCAATCTCAAATTTCCGATCTCAAATCAAAAAACCGCCTCACTGCGTCCACACTAAGCGGGCAGACTCAGACAGGCGCTCATTTTAACCACGGATGACGCGGATATTTTAAGATGGCCGCTGGAATCGGAAGACCCGCCGCCCAAAAAACGCCCTCCAATAAATTACAA
>JAITXH010000132.1 GCA_031284845.1 Puniceicoccales bacterium
GGCAAACGCGTCCTCATTCGCGTGGACTTCAACGTCCCGCAGGACAAACAAACCGGTGCCATCACCAACAACGCGCGAATCGTCGCCGCGTTGCCCACCATCCAGTATGCGCTGGATAAAGGCGCCTCCGTCGTCCTGATGTCCCACCTCGGGCGTCCCGATGGCAAAGTCGTCGCCAAATACAGCCTCAAGCCCATCGCCGCCGAGCTTGCCAAACTCCTCTCCCGTCCGGTCGCTTTCAGCGAAGAGAGCGTCGGCCCTGCCGCCGAAGCCGCCGCTAAAGCGCTCCAGCCCGGCCAAGTGCTCCTCCTCGAGAACCTCCGCTTCCACCTCGAAGAAGAAGGCAAGGCCAAGATCAAAAATGCTGACGGCACCGAAACCAAAATCAAAGCCGACCCCGAAAAGGTGAAAGCATTCCGCGCCGGCCTCACCCGCCTCGGCGACGTCTATGTCAACGACGCCTTCGGCACCGCCCACCGCGACCACTCTTCCATGACCGGCATCGCCCTTCCCGACAGAGTTTCCGGCTTTCTCATGGAAGCCGAAGTGAGCGCCTTCGAGACCGTCGTCAACGCCCCCAAACGCCCCCTCCTCGCCATCCTCGGCGGCGCGAAAATCGCCGACAAAATCCCCCTCATCAACAACCTCATTGATAAGGCCAACGAAATCATCATCGGCGGCGGCATGGCATTCACCTTCCTCAAAGAACTCGAAGGCGTGAAAATCGGCTCCAGCCTCTACGACGCCGATGGCGCAAAACTCGTCACCGAACTCGTCGCCAAAGCCAAAGCCAAGAACGTGCGCCTCACGCTCCCCGTGGACTTTATCATCGCGGACAAATTCGCCCCCGACGCCGCCACCCAAACCGCCGACAAAGCGACCGGCATCCCCGACGGCTGGCTCGGCCTCGACGTCGGCCCCAAGTCCATCGAGCTTGTCCGCGCCGCCATTGTGCGCTCCAACACCATCGTCTGGAACGGCCCCGCCGGCGTTTTTGAATTCGATAAATTTGCCGCCGCTACCAAAGCCATGGCCGCAGACATCGAAGCCGCCACCAAGCGCGGAGCCATCACCATCGTAGGCGGCGGCGACACCGCCACTGCCGCCAAGAAATTCGGCGTGGACAAAAAAGTCACCCACTGCTCGACCGGCGGCGGCGCATCACTCGAGTTCCTCGAAGGCAAAGTCCTGCCCGGCGTCGCCGCGCTCGACAAAAAGAACTGACCTGCCTATTTCATGAAAAACGAGACAGTCAAAATCGGATAACGCCGAGCGAGTTTTCATGAAATACACAGATTAAACCAATCTCACACCAACACACACCAACACACACATGCCACGCATTATCACCATCGCCGGTAACTGGAAAATGAACAAGACGGCCTCCGAGTCCGTTGACTTGGCCAAGCCAATCATCCAGGCCCTCAACAATCAGAACGAGGTCGCCGTCATCGTCTGTCCGCCCTTCACCGCACTGCAAGCTGTGAGCGGACTTATCGAAAATTCCTCTGTGCGCCTCGGCGCGCAGAACGTAAGCGACAAAGCCTCCGGTGCCTACACCGGCGAAATCTCTGCCGCCATGTTGCGCGACCTGCACGTCACGCACGTCATCCTCGGCCACAGCGAACGCCGCGCCTACTACAGCGAGACCGACGCCTTCATCAACAAGAAGGTGCTCGCTGCACTGGAAAACAACCTCAAGCCCATTCTTTGCGTCGGAGAGACCCTCGACGAACGCGAAGGCAACAAGACGTTTGACGTCATACACACGCAGATCAAAGGCGGCTTGGCCGGCGTCACCATCGCGCAGGCAGAGAACCTCATCATCGCCTATGAACCCGTGTGGGCCATCGGCACCGGCAAGACGGCCACCCCTGCGCTGGCGCAGGAAGTCCATGCCTTTATCCGCAAGGAATTGTCCGCCCTTCTGGGAGAATCTGTAGCGCAGAAAACCCGCATCCTCTACGGCGGCTCAATGAAGCCCGACAATGCCGCCGCCCTTTTGGCAGAGCAGGATATTGACGGTGGCCTCATCGGCGGCGCGGCTTTAGCGGCCAAGGATTTCCTTGCGCTCGTCGAATCCGGCAAAGCAGCCGCAGGCAAGAAAGCGTAAAGCGAAACCGGCGTCAGGCAGCCGGGAAGACACACGCCCCACGCGGGGCGTGGTGTTTTTTACCGGCATGCGCGAGGGCATTTTATCTTTCCCTTTTTTCACAAAAAAAACTCCAGATACAGGCTCGCCCGTATCTGGAGTTTTTAATTTTTTTGCTGCTATCACACCAGGCGTGTCGTGCCGGGAATAGCCACTTTCACCTCAGGAGCCTCGCCGAACTTGTAGGCCGGCGGGGTGAGGTCGAGCTTCGAGGCCTCGAGTATCCATTTGTAGCTGACTTCTTTGCCCGTGTAAGCGGAAACGCGCCCAAGAATGCCGGTCAGGGTGGATTCGGCAACCGTGCGGGCTTCGTTCAACGGCGTGCCGTTGCGGATGCTTTCGATCAAATCAACATGCTCTTGGACGTATTCGGGCGGAACTTTTCCCTTATAATTCCAGGTTTCGCCCTTGAAGAGTTGAATTTTGCCATTGGGAATGGCGGTGCCGAGCGTGCCCACAAGGCGCTCGTTTACGCGATTCGCAGTGTTGTTCGACTGACGGCAAACGCTGGATACGCGGGCACCGTTGGCATATTCAAACTCGATGGCGAAGTGGTCCCATGCATCGCCGTATCTCGGCAGAGTGCGCCTCTGGCGGCCACCCACACCGAAAGCTTTCACCGGAGGTCCGCCAAATGCCCAGTTGATAATGTCTATATTGTGGACGTGCTGCTCGACGATATGGTCACCGCTGAGCCATGTGTAATAGAGCCAGTTGCGGATCTGGTATTCCATGTCCGTCCAACCGGGTTGGCGTGCGTTATGCCAAAGCTCGCCACCGACCCAATAGCATTGCCCGCCGACGAGTTCGCCAATGGCACCCTCTTTGATGCGCTTGAGGGTCTCCACGTAACCTGCGTGGTGGCGGCGCTGAGTGCCGGCGACGATGGAAAGTTTCTTTTGCGCGGCAAGTTCGCCAAGGGCGATAACGCGGCGGCATCCGGCGGGATCCACAGCGACTGGCTTTTCGGCAAAAATGTGGACGCCTTTTTCGACAGCGGCTTCCATGTGAAGCGGGCGGAAGTGCGGCGGGGTGGTAAGGATGACGAGATCCACGCCCGAATTGATGACGTCTTTGTAGGCATCAAATCCCACAAAGGCGCGTTCCTGTGGGACGGCGCTGCGCGGGTTTTTGTTCAAGTCATTGCGGACCTTTGTGACGCGATCCTCAAAGAGATCTCCCAGCGCCCAGATTTTCACAGAGGGGTGCGCAGCGAGGATGTTTCGGACGGCATCTCTACCCCGGCCTCCCGTGCCGATAACGCCGACTTTGAGGACGTCGGAAGCGCCGGCTGCAAAGGCATTGACGGGAAGTCCGGCAAGCACGGGAACGCTGGCGAGCGCAGCACAATTGCCGATAAAAGCACGTCGGGAGTCGCGGCGCAGTTCAGAGATAATTTGAGAGGAGTTGGACACTTGCATAAGATGCGTTTAGTTAATTCGTTTGAGTTTTGCTGACTAAAAAAAGCGGATTCGCGACTTGGATGCGAATCCGCTGTTTTTGGGAAACACGGAGAATCGTGCTTTGTTCCTGAGTAACCCGCACCGCCCGTGAGATCTAAACCGGCTTTGCCATGAGCACATGCGATAAATTCGTTTATCCTGTTTCGCACAGAACACGAGGAAGAGGCATCGTAGGTTTTCCTAATATAATTTTCACAAAAGGGTTAAAAACTTTCGGCATGTAGTAATTGCGCCAGCCTTCGTGAAATTCGTGTAATTCGTGGATGAAAAAAATTACCAGTGCTACGCCTTCCCCGCCTCACCGAACGAATTGTCCGGATGGATGGCATAGGAATGTAAATCGCTCCCACAGGAGCCGCGCACTACCGCGCAAGGCGCACGGAATCAAAAACGCCAGGTAACGCCAAATTCGACTGACTGGTGGAGCATGTCCACCGATTTATAGCCTATGAGGTCGGTCCGATACATGGGGCTGATGTAGCTGAAACGATAGGCGGCAAAAAGGCTCACCGAATCCGTAAGATGGACGGTGATGCTGGGTTTGACCTGACAGGCATAGTCCCAGTTGCCCTTGCGCTCGGTATGCCCACGGTCTTTGGTTTCGCCATAGGAACCCCCTACCCCGCCTCCGATGAGAAGCCCGATTTCGAGGTGTTCTCCGATGCAATACGAACCGCCGACATTGGCATAGAGCACTCCCGCATCTACGCTCTCGCGGTAGTAGCCCCGGGTGCCCGTCGTGCTGAAGCCATAAAGTTCGGCGCCAAATTGGAACTGCCAATTGCGATGGTTCTCCGTGCGCCCGGGCAAAATCAGAAGGCTGAGAGAGCCGCCCCAACCTTTTTGACCGCGCACATCAGAACCAAGGCCGAACACGTAGTCGCCGGCTACGGAGAGGTTGGCAAACGGGTGCGCTCCAGCGCGGCGCGGCGCGGCAGTGGGGTCGAGATTGGGCACATCCATGCGCTGTTGCAATGGGGGGATACCGGTGTCGGTCCCGGCGCAAAGCGCTGGTGCGACGATGATCAATGCAGAGATGGCTAAAACAGTTGGTGCGCTCATGGTGTATTCACGATGTGATGTGGAGTAGCTTGTGTAAAAGTCAAAAACGTAAAATTAAAAATGCCCTTTGCCGCATTTTACAGGCGCGGATGGCAGCACGTAATTTAATGGAAAAAGCTGTCTTCGTCGTCCGCCCTCGTTTTGCGCGGCGCGACCCAAAGATCGCTGCGTGCGTCAATCACCTCGGTGTGCGAGAGCATATCATGCCAACTGCGGCGGCGGGGATTGAAGAGGGGGACGTGGGCATCCACGACACCGATGAGGAGGAGCAAGGGGCTGGACGAACAGCAGAAAATGGATTTCCAGGCAGAGCGCACAAGGCTGTCGAAAAAACGCGGTGGCCCGCGATCGGATGTGCTGGCGACTCGCAGATGAAAGATCTTTTTGCCGAATGAAGCGCCTCCTGTGAAAAACTCGGTCACAAAGAAATAGCCCCAGAAGAAAAAAGTCTGCACCGTGGCGATGAACTCAAGAAGCTTAGCGGCGGCTTCGGGAATGGCACGGGCCTTATCGGGGATGGCACGGGCTTGTTCCATGAAGCGCGAGTAATCGGCCTGCGGATGCGTATAAAGGGTGCGGTAGCTTTCCCACAGCCCGGTGGCCCATGTCCTGAGCGCGCTCAATTCCTCGCTGTGATACTGGGGAAGCATCCACCTGAAAAAAATGATTATGACGAGCGTAACGAGCAACCAGTCGAACATATAGGCCAGCGAGCGCCAGAAGAGAGGTGCCGGCACGACTTGCAGCCTGTCCGGCAAGTCGTGCCTGCTTTCAGGCTCCGGCTCGGGGGATGCGCGGGCGCCTTCCGGCAAAGGAGGCGGTAGCGGCGGCGGGGTTCCGGGATCTGGCACGGACATAGTTTGCGTGAAAAGGAAAGTAAAACGCTCAGTCTCTGACACTCAATTCGCAAGAGGCGAGTGTGTTCTTCATCAGCATCGCCACCGTCATCGGGCCGACGCCACCGGGCACGGGGGTGATGAGCGAGGCTTTGGCGGCCACGGCATCAAAGTCCACATCGCCCACGAGGCGGTAGCCGGTCTTTTTTGTCGCGTCGGGGATGCGGTTGATACCTACATCTATGACGACAGCGCCGTCTTTCACCATGTCCGCAGTAATGAAACGCGGCCTGCCGATCGCGGCGATAAGGATGTCTGCCGAGCGGGTGATGGCACCCAGATCGTGTGTGCGCGAGTGGCAGACGGTGACGGTCGCATCCGTCCCTTTTGCGAGGAGAAGGAGGGCCGCGGGCTTGCCGACGATGAGGCTGCGCCCGACTATGACGGCGTGCTTGCCTGCGGTGGCTGCACCCGACCGGCGCAGCAATTCAACGATGCCCGCAGGAGTGCAGGCGGCAAACGCCCCGGGCAACTCCTGGACGAGCCGCCCGATATTGGTGGAAGTAAAGCCATCCACGTCTTTGTCCGGCGAAATACGGTTGAAAATTTCTGTTTCCGGGAGATGCGCGGGAAGCGGTGCCTGCACGAGAATACCATGCACGGCGGAATCGGCGTTCAACGTGTCGAGACATGCGAGAAGCTCGCCCTTGGACACCGTTTCGGGGAAGAGATAAAGCGTAGATTTCATACCGACTTCTGCGGCGGTCTTTTGCTTTTTCGTGACGTAAGAGATAGACGCCGGATCGTCGCCGACGCGCACAACAGCGATGTGGGGGACTATCGGGGCGAGTGCCGCGACGCGGCTTTTAATCTCCTGAAGTATTTGCCGGGCGATGGCGTTTCCGTCTATAAGAGGCATTGTGTTACAAGGATGAAATGGGCGGGAATAGAGGGCATGTTCTCAATCACCGCAAATCCAAATCCACCGATGCGGTGATTTACCCCGCATATTTCACGCAAACCCAGTCAGCCTTCCCAAATCGGCTGATACCCGTAGAGAGCGTTCTTTACGCCTTTTTGGGATTGTAGCGTTCTCGTTTCCGCCTTGGATTGCGCCCCATGACTCTCACGTTCATACCTCCGCTTTCCGGCGTCCGTGCCGCAATGTCGTTCATCCTGCGCCAAGTCCTGTGGTGCACCGCAGTCTTCCTGCTGCTCGCCTGCGGGCACCTTGCCGCAGATGAGCCAGTCCGGCACAAACTGCTCATGATTGACGAATCGCGCAGCCAGTTGCTCTACGTTGACCAATATGAGCCGGCCAAAAACTGGAAACTCCACGTCGAGGGCGGCTCCGCCTGGAGCCTCCAGTTGGTCGGCAACAACCGCGTGCTTCTGGCTTTGCCCGGCAAGGGCGGTTTTCGCGAATATGATTTGGCCACGCAGAAAGTTGTCCATGAAAAGTTTGATCCAGTGCGTTACAACGGGGCGATGAGCGCCACACGTTTCCCGGACGGGCGGACGGTGCTCGGATGTGCGCAAAAAAGCGTCCGCATCGTCGTGCTCGGGCCGGACGACAAAGAAATCTCAGCACACGATTTTCCTGAGATAAACGGCCTGCGCCAAGTGCGGCGCACAGAGCGCGACACCCTTTTGCTGGGTTCCTTTGGCGAAGACATTTTTGAGGTATCGCTGGATGGCAAAATCCTGCGGCGGCTTAAATTGGAAAACGCCAAATTCAACTATCAGGTCATCGAACTGCCCAATGGCAACTTGCTGGCTTCTGCCGGTTACGGCGGCTTTCTCGCCGAGCTGGACAAGGCGGGCAAAGTAGTCCGGCAATGGGGCGGACGCCCGGAACCCAAGGGGCTGAAATACATTTTCATGAGCCATTTTCAGACCTTGAAAAACGGCAATATAGTCGTCGCGACATGGACTGGACACCGCAAGAGCGACAGCAAGAAAGGACAGCAAGTCGTCGAGTTCGCGCCGGACGGGAAAGTAATTTGGAAATGGCACGACTCTGGTGCAGCCGGTTCCATTCACGGGGTCATCGTTTTGGACGATTTGGACACGAGCCGTTTTTACGACGACACGATCCTCACCAAGGAATACGCAAAAGCGCGCCAGTAACTAACCCCGCCCTGTGGGTAAGTAAAAAAACAACCCTCCGCATCCACCAGACGAGTGGATGTGAATCGAACGGAGTGAGTGCGATTTCATAAGCGCCTGAGAATGGCAGGAAGCGGTGCTGTCGAAGTCATCGCAATCCCACGAAGTGGGTAAATGTGAATAACCGCCGGTGAAACGCGAAGCGGTGTAACCGGCGGATAGCCCACCCCTCGTAACATCGTCCCCGGAGGGGGCGAACAATGGCAGCCAAGACGCGTCGCAATGTAGTTCGCCCCTTTCAGGGACGCTCAGATTACTGACCTGATCCGCCGGTAACAGTGCTTCGCACTTCACCGGCGGTTATTCACATTCACCCACTTCGTGGATGCACTTCGCGCTTCATCGGCACTATTTACATCCACCCCGCATCCACCAGATGGATGCGCCCCGCACCTCACGTTCTCCCCTCTCGTCCGCCTAATCTGCACTCAAAAAATTCGTGTAATTCGTGGACAGTTTTTATTCTTCTTCACCGTTCACTCAAAAAGAGAAATGTCCCTTTTTTGTTGGAGACGATAATGTCCGGCACCTTGTCACCGTTCAAATCCACAGTGGTGACCTGTGTGCCGACGCCGCTGTCGTCATCTATCTTGTGCGGGATGAAGCTTGCGCCACCCTTGCCGTCGCGCTTCAGCTCAAACCAATACAGCACGGCAGGCGCGTCGGCCTCAATATCACCTTTCGGGCCGTGCGCCCAAAAGCGCTTTCCGGTCACGAGGTCGGGCAGCCCGTCCCCGTTGATGTCTGCCACGGCGAGCGCGTGCATCTGTGAAATACGCAGAGCGCCGGGGGCTTTGTCCGGATCGTCAGCGAGGATATCATGGCGCTGCCATTCTATCTTTCCCTCAGCGCTGCGGATTTGCTTATACCAGGAAAGGCCGTAGAGGTGGCACTGCCAGACGCACACCACATCATTCAAGCCATCGCCATCCACGTCGAAGACGAACATCTGGGAAGCTGCGACGGCAAACTTCTGCTTGTGAAACGTCCACGGCACCCGGGTAGAGTCTTCCGGGTGTTCCCACCAGCCGTTTTTCTCAATGATATCTATACGCCCGTCGCCGTTGATATCCCCGCAGCCGACGCCGTGAGTATAGCGCTCGAACCGGCGTTCTTTGGTGGAGATAGCCAGAAAGTCCCATTGCGTCACACCGTTTTTGAGCTTGGCCGTGGCATAGCCGAGCCAGCCATTATTATTATAGAGCAGGCTCTTGCCGGCCCCTTTGTGGATTTCCACCAATTGCGGCGACTCGTTGCCAAGTTCGGGCACCGTGAAATGCTTTTTCCAATGGCCCGCGCCGCCCTTCGGATTCTCAAACCAATAACCGCGTGTGCCGGGGTGCGGGCAGATGAGCACATCGTCCCACCCGTCGCCATTGAGGTCAGCCCCATAGCATGTGAAGTTGTCCGAATAGGCCTTGGGGTCGAATGCCTTGACCGCGTAAATTTCGTGCTTTTTGACAAAATCCGGCCCTTCATACCAGTAAGGGCCGGCAATAACATCGAGCTTCCCGTCTTTGTTGAAGTCCCCGTAGTGGGAGCCTTCAGCGAAAAATTCCCGCGAAAGGACAACTTTTTTGAATGCCGGAGCAGAGCCAGCGTTTCCGTCTGCATACAAGACGTTGTCCGGCAAACAAGTCAGCACAGCGAATAAGAAAATCGGGAAAAAGCGTTTTAGCATAGCAGCAGAAGACATCACACCCGGCGGATTGTTCATGCCACGCAAAATATTCCCTCCCGATAAACCTGGATTGCCAAGCATGTCAAATCGGCGCTCAACTCTCCCACTCGTTCCATTCATGCACGTTCTCCATCCCGAGTTTTTTCTCCTCATTCCCGCTTTCATCGTTCTGGGTTGGTTTTGGCGCGGGCTGCACCTCCATCGCCCGCTACGCGTCTTACTCCTGCTCATCGGCGTCGCCCTGCTCACCCGGCCCGAGATACGCCAAGCCGCCGACGGCCTCGACTTGTGGGTGCTCGTAGACCGCTCCGCCTCCGCCGCGAACAAGGTCGAAACCTCGCTCGGCGAATGGCAAAACCTACTCGAAAAATCGCGCGGACGCCATGACCGCCTCCACTTTGTGGACTTCGCCGAAGAAGCCCTGCTGCGCTCCGAAGGCGACGGCACCTCAGTATTCCCCGGCAATAAAAACGCCACACGCATCGCCGGAGCCATCCGCCACACACTCGCCAAGCTCGACCCCAACCGCCCGTCGCGCCTGCTCGTCCTCACCGACGGCAACAGCACCGAGCCGCTTGACGGCCTCACCGAACGCCTCGTGCGAGAGAGCGTCGCCCTCGATTACCGGCTCATCGTGAGCGATACAGCCGGAGACTGGAGTATCCAGAATTTAACGACGCCCGCTCGTGTGCGCGAAGGCGAAGCCTTCCTCTTCACACTCACCGTGAGCGGCCCGGACGGGCAAACCGCACCGCTGGAGATTTACCGCGACGGGCAGCGGCTCGGCCAAAGCGAAGTCACCACGCACGGCGGCGAAGCCCGCCTGCGCTTCACAGACCGGCTCACCGGCGGAGGCGCACACCGCTACGAAGCCCGCCTCCTGGCTCCCGACGATCCCCTCCCCGGCAACAACACCGCCATATCCTGGGTGGAATCCGCCGGAGGTCCGCGCTCCCTGCTTATCACCGCCTACGCTGACGACCCGCTCGCCGCCGTCCTCCGCGCCCAGGGCACGCAAGTCGAGGTGATCACCGACCCCTCGGCGGCGACATTTCAAAAGTTGAGCGGCGCAAAACTCGTCGTCCTTAACAACGTCCCCGCCTACCGCCTGTGCCCCGACTTCCTCGATTCGCTCGCCCTCTTCGTCACCACACAAGGTGGTGGCCTCCTCATGGGCGGCGGGCGCACCAGCTACGCCGCTGGCGGCTACTTCGGGTCCCCCGCAGCAGACATACTCCCCGTCTCGATGGAGCTGCGCCAGGAGCACCGCAAACTCGCCCTCGCCATGGTGATCGCCCTCGACCGCTCCGGCAGCATGAGCGCCAACATGCCCGGCACCAACATGCAAAAGATGGATCTCGCCAACAACGGTGCAGCCGAAGCCATCCAATTGCTCGGCGATATGGACTCTGTCGCCGTCTATGCCGTGGACACACAAGCGCACGAAATGGCCCCCCTCTCCACGGTCGGCTCCGATCGCAAGCGCCTTGTCGAAGCCGCCAAGCGCATCCAAAGCGCCGGCGGCGGCATCTGCGTGCCCACCGCCTTGCGCGCCGCACACGAGACCCTGAAAAAATCCCCCGCCGGACGCCGCCACATCATCGTCTTCGCCGATGCCAACGATGCCACCCAGGAACTCGGCGATTACCCGGCCCTGATAAAATCCATGCGCGCTGACGGCATCACCATCAGCATAATCGGCATGGGCCAGGCGACGGACTCCGGAGGCCACTTCCTGCAAGAAGTGGCCAAGCTTGGCGAAGGGCGCATCTTTTTTAATGAAAACCCGGCCCAACTCACCGCCATGTTTTCACAGGAGACCGTGGCCGTAGCACGCTCCGCCTTCCTCAGTGACCCAGTGCCCCTGACAGCCACGCCGGGCTGGCTCGAAATCGCCGCCCGCCCCTTGAATTGGCTCCCCGCCGTGGACGCCTACAACCTCTGCTACCTCAAGCCCAACGCCACTGCCGCCGCACTCTCCAACGACGAATACAAGGCCCCCCTCACAGCCTTCTGGCAACGCGGTGCCGGGCGCACCGCAGCCGTCACCTTCCCCCTCGGCGGCGATTTTTCAAAGAGCGTGCTCACCTGGCCCGCCTACGGCGACTTCCTCCAGACACTGACACGCTGGCTCGAAGGCGACAAGCTCCCGCCCGGTGCCGCCCTCCACTACACCGTGGACGGCACCCGGCTGCGCGTGGACTTCCGCCACGACGACACCTGGCTGGAGCGTCTGTCCAAGGCCCCGCCACGCCTCCTCGCCGCGACTGGCGTGGCTACCACCGCACGCGAGGTCTCGTGGGAAAAAATCGCCCCGGGGCACTACCACGCCGACTTGGAATTGCCCGCCGGGCAATGGCTGCGCGGCGCGGTCTCGGCGGGCGGCTTTGCCCTTCCCTTCGGCCCGGTCTCCACCGCCGTGAATCCCGAATGGGCAAACAATCCGGCCCGCATCGAAGCCCTGCGCTCGCTCTCCAAGGCAAGCGGCGGCGTAGAGCGCGTGGACATGTCCTCCGCGTGGAAGGCAGAGCGCCGCCTCTCGTGGATAGACGCGAGCCTGTGGTTACTTCTTGCGTGGGTCGTTTTCTTCCTGGTCGAAGTGCTGCAAACGCGCACAGGATTCGGCATCACACCTCGTTCAGCTAAAGCATAACTCTCGCTTTCTGGTAAGTGCGCGGAGCTTGCCTATGCGACTTCCAGCACTTGTCCCGATGGCAAATGGACAAGGCGGGAATGTAACTTTGCGGCGGAGATTCCGGTCAATTTTCTCAATGCGCCACGATATAAGCTGAGCTGCCCGGCATGGCGCTTTATCAGTTCATCGGAAGACGATTCGGCATCAGTCTTGAAATCGTAAATCCAGGCCTCCCCGTTTCCGAACACCACGCGGTCAAATACGCCACTCACCCAGACACCATCGAGTATCACCGAAAATGCCTGCTCCCGCCACAAGGCCGCTCCGGAATCCGGCTTGGCAAACACAGCGTGCAGAGCTGCCGCGCTCAAGCTCTCGCGCAGCAGCGCGAATGCTTCTGCCACGATTTCTGCGCCGAAAACACCCGCCATCGCCGCCGCCACAGGCTCCAGATCCCGCATCGCTGCTGCAGCGCCGCCTTCGTCAAAAAACGGCACTGAGGCCAACAAAGCGTGTATGCAACGGCCCAGCGAAGCGCCATGCCCGCGCACTCCGGTAAAAAGAGACGCGGCGGGCAATTCAAAATCTCCGGCCTCCGAAGGGCTTTGATGTTCCGTGAAACGCCGTGGCGTAAACGGCGGCAACAGCGGCTCCTCGCGGGCAACAGCGGCAACGGGAACGCCATCAGCGCAGACCGGCTTTTCCGGGATTTTTTCAAACCACGCCGGGTCCCCGGATGCCCACGCTTCGACGCCGCAAGCTTCCTCGCCAGTCGGCGGCGCGGATGCTCCAGAGTGGCTGCCGCCACCGAGCGTCAAATCCAGTAATTGAGGGAAATTCGCACCTTCATCGGAATCGCGTTCCTTCGTGGCACCGGTGGTGATGACACAGGTGGCGTGGCGTGCCCGCGTCAACGCGACATAGAGGACGCACAACTTTTCGTAACACGCCGAGGCCTTGCGCTCTGTGAGATTGGCATCCAGACCGGGCGTATATTCGCAGACGAGATTTCCTGGATTTGCCAACACCCAGGCAGCGGCACCGGGACGCATTTCGGAAGAAAGAAAACTGCTCTTGCGGGCCGAGTCCAAGCGCACCCCTTCGAGGAAGGGCAAAAAGACAAAATCAAATTCAAGCCCTTTCGCCTTGTGGACAGTCATCACCTGCACGCTGTCTGCACCGCTCGCATCGCGGCGCCGGGAACGTTGGGCGAAGAGGATGAAATCATCCGTATCCCGTCCGCCGGAAGCATCGAATTCGCGGGCGATCGCCAGCAGTTGTTCCAGACGGCGTGTTGAAAATTCATCTAAAGAAGCGAGGTCTGGCAGACCAGACAGCACGATTTGAAGCGCCCCGGCGAAGCCGTGTTCGGCCAGGCCCTCGCGCAAAACGGCGTGCGCCGCCACCGCGCCACCGCACTGTTCCACCCATGCGGCAAGCGCGGGTGTCGAAGCGACAGCACCCGCGAAAAAACCATCTCCGGGATGCGCAGCCGCCGCGAGCAACGCGAGCAGAGAGCGGGTGACTGGGTTGTCCTCCGCTATGGGCATGTCGGTCTCGGAGGTGATACGGATGCCCTGCGCACGCAGCAAGCGGGCGGCATCCAGCGCTTCGGCGTTGGTCTGCGTGAGCAGCGCACAAGTCAGCCCGCGCGAGAATGGACGCGCCCTGCGGAGCAAGGCGACCACGGCGGCGAGCCGCCGCGCCACGCTCTCTTCGCTGTCGGCACGCCGCCCTTCTTTTTCGCAGATGAGCCACGCGCTCCAACCCGGCCTCGCTTGTGCATCGCCCGATGCCGAGTGCTCGCGCCAGACTGCCTCCCATTCGGACAGCGCGGCATCGGGCAAAATGCCTTTGGCTGCCTTGAGACTGCCAAACACAGCATTGGCCATGTCGAGCACAGCCGGAGAAGAGCGCCAGGAGGAATTCAACCTGCGCCGCGGCAAGCTGTAGTGATCGCAGATGTGGCCGAGCAACGCATGTTCGCCGCCGCGCCAGCCGTAGAGCGCTTGTTTCGGATCTCCGACGAGGAATACGCTCCGTTCGCCGGAGTCCTCGGAAAGCACCTCAGACACATTCTCCTCCAGCACGCGCCAATCGCGGCGGCTCGTATCCTGAAATTCGTCAAAGAGCCAGTGGCGCGTCACCGCGTCGAGCCTGTAGGCGGTGTTTTGGAGACGCCAGCCTGTGAGCGCGTCCGCCATATCGTCAAAAGTCAAATGCCCGGCCCGGCGCACAAGGCGCTCGTAGGTATCGTCGTATTGGCGCAAGAGGGCGTGGACGCCGCGCGTGACTTGAGTGCAGCGCTCCAGAATGCCGCCGAGGGTATGGCGAAGGGCGACGGCGAGCGCATCCACGACGGGCGGCGGCAGTTCGACCGTTTTGCGATTGTAGGGCAACGTGACTGGTCCGCCCGACAACAAGCCCGGCGCTATCGGGAGCAGGGAATTTTCAAAAAAAGAACCCAGGCTGGACAACGGTTGCCCTGCATCCCACGAGCGCACCGCGCCGGCAAACCGCTGGAGTGCCGCTCCAGGTCCGCGCACGCCGGTGGCGTTGGCGAGGGCGAATGTGTCGAGCACGGCGAGCGCCGCTTGCAATGTCTCTTGTCCGGGTGCGGGGAGCCAAAGGCCGCTCCCGCCGGAGAGTGCCGCGGAGCCATCCCATAATTCCGGTGCCGGGAATTCGTGGAGAAGGCGGAGAGCGCTATCGGTGAATTGCTCGAGTTGGTGCGTGACCCCGCGTGCTTCCCGCCCCCAGGTGGCGAGGCGGAATGCGGCAAGGAAATCTTTATGCGCGGTGTTGCTGGTAGCGTCCCTCCGGAAAATCCGCCGCAGCACCCGCGCCTTGGCTTCGCCGGCGAGACGTTCATCGAGCAGCGCAACAGACCCCGCCATGCCCAGTTCAAAAAACGCCATGCGCACGAGACGTTGATAAAAACTGTCGAGCGTGCTCATCTGCATCCGGTGGAGGCCGTCCACCGTCTTGGCGAGCAAGGCATTGAAAGCGACGGCACTCTGCGGAGCGGACGCCGGCAGCTCCAGTTCGCGGGCGAGCTTGAGCGCGGCGGTATCGTTAGCAGCGGCGGCGGCGAGCTTGGCAAGTGTGCGGCGCACGAATTCGCCGGCGGCCTTTCTCGTGAATGTGAGTGCGAGAATGCCGCCCGGATCGGCCCCGCAAGCGAGCAAGCGCACGATACGGTTGGAAAGCTGGTAAGTCTTTCCTGAGCCGGCTGAGGCGAGAATGGCCTCGTGGTCAATGCGCACGTCCATGGGAAAAAGAAAAATACCGAAAAACGGAAACGCAGGAACCCGAATATGCAGGCACACGTTTTTTTCTGTCCGGGGAAACGTCGTGAGCATGGCAATTTCCTGACTCACTCCGCTTTGGCTCCTGCGCCTGTTCCCGAGCGATGCCGATGCAGTTTATCGGAGCACAGCGGCGCTTTCAGCGTCAATGAGGGCAGACTGGAAGTCCACGTTCCCAGGGGGGCACAGGTTCAAACTTGTTCCTTTCAGCAAAAGACACCGCCGCCAAGAAGCACTTCCCCTTCATAGAGTGCCAGCACCTGCCCTGCCGCAAGGCCGCGTTGCATCTCGTAAAAACGGATGTGTGCCCCACCTGCGCCATCGGGAATAAAATGGGCGGGCGTGGCAGGATCGCGGTAACGCACACGCACGAGCAAATCGCGCTCGCCGGAGACCGCCGCATTCAGCCACGAAAGACTTTTTACCCGCGCTTCCCCTGCGTAAAGACCGGGCAGGCCGGGATGCTCAAACGCGATGTGCAGCGCGTTCGTTTCAAAATCCTTGGCGACGACCACATAGTGCTCGTGGTCGGCATTGGACGGCACATCTATGCCTTTGCGCTGGCCGATGGTGTAGCGGTGCAACCCGCGGTGCTGCCCCACAATCGCACCCGCAGCATTGACGATGGGGCCGGGCTTATCGGGGATATAAAGTGCAAGGAATTCGTTAATGTTCACTTTCCCCAAAAAACAAATGCCCTGGCTGTCTTTGCGGGCGGCGTTGGGCAGACCGGCGTTCCGGGCGAGCAAGCGCACTTGAGGCTTTTGCAAGTGCCCGATGGGAAACCATGCCCGCTGCACCTGCTCCTGCCGCAACAACGCCAAAAAGTAAGACTGGTCTTTGTTGCAGTCGAGGCCTTCGAGGACATCCGCAGTGCCGTCAGCATTGTCGCGGCGGCGGGTGTAGTGGCCGGTAGCCACGCCCTCAAACCCGTCGGCAAGCGCCTGCCGGAGGAAAACGCCAAACTTCATTTCCCGATTGCACATAATGTCGGGATTGGGCGTAAGCCCGCGCCGGTAGCCGTCCACGAGATATTCCACGATGCGCTCGCGGTAGTCTTTGATCAGATTGATGACCCGGAAAGGAATGCCCAGTTTTTGAGCGACCCCCGAGGCATTCACCACATCCTCCTCCCATGGGCATTCGCCGAGCAGACGGCCTCCCTCCTCGTTCATCCAAGTGCGCATATAGGCGGCGTGGACATCGTGCCCCTGTTCTTTGAGAAGAAGGGCGGCGACGGCACTGTCAACACCACCGGAGAGAGCTACAAGCAGGCGGGCCATAAGAGAAATAGGCGATGCGGAGTGGACGCAGTGTGCATGTTCATAAAAAAATCAATCCACGAATTCCTGCCAGCGCGTCATCTCTTTTTGGAGGTCGTGCGTCCGGCCCTGGACATGGAAGATGCCGTTGCCGTGGGCGTGAAAAATGCGGCGCTCTTTGCGCTCAGGATTTTCCCACGCGGCGACAGCTTCCAGCACCCATAAGTTGTATTTCCCGACCATGCGCGCATCCACCACGCGGCATTCGAGATTGTGAAGACATTCGGCGACCAGCGGCGCATGCACCTTCCCGGCGGGAAGAGCAGTGAGCTTGAACTTGGCAAATTTGTCCGCATCCGCGCCGGAACAGTTCCCGATGGCGACCACACGGGAAATCAAATCCACGCCGGGGATGGCGATGACACATTCCTTCGTGGAACGCAGAACCGCGTAACTGTGATTCCACGGGCCAAGCGACAACCCGATGAGCGGCGGCGTGAAATCCATCATGACAACCCAACTTGCAGTCATCACATTAGCAGCACCTTTGGCATCCGCCGTGGTGACGAGGAGAACCGGGCCGGGTTCAATAAGCCGGTAAACCTTGTCGAGCGGGTATGTTTTCATGCCCCGGAAGAAACGCGCAGAAAGTAAAAAGTCCACTCACTTCCCGCCCCCGCCCCTTACGGGACAGACGGCCCGGCCAGCCTCGCCCCAAATCGTTCCCGGAGACATTTGGACAAGAATGCGGCAAAGAAAAAGGCCGAGCACACCAACACCACAGCCGCCCCCACCGGCACGGGATAATAGTAGGAGATGCAAAGTCCCGTCACCCCGGAAGCTATGCCTATCACCGCCGAAAGCAGCATCACACCGGTCAGCGTGCGCGCCAGCAACGCCGCCGCCGCCGCCGGAGTAATGAGCAGCGCCGTCGTAAGCAACGCCCCCACCAGGCGCACACAGGAAACGGTGCCCAAGGCGACGAGCAACAACAGCAACATCCGCAGCCAGCCGGGCGACATCCCGCACTGCCGCGCATACTCCTCATCGTAGGACGACAACTCCAGCTCCTTGTGAAATAACGCCAGCAAAAGGAAAATAATGCCGCTAACCGCAGCGATAAGCCACAAGTCGCGCTCTGTGATCCCGAGCGCACTGCCAAAAAGCAATTCGGTGAAATCGCGGAAGCTCTGCACGTAAGACATCATCAACACTCCCAGCGCAAACATGAACGAAAAGATGACGCCGATCGCCGTATCCTCACGCAATTCACGCCTGTTGGCGATACACCCGATGCCAAGCGCAGTGAGCAACGCTGCACCGAGCGCCCCCCAATAAAGCGAAAAACCGCGCAACATGGCAAAAACCACTCCGGGCAAAATCGTATGCGTAAGCGCCGTGCTGACGAAAGCCATGCGGCGCAACACCACATAAGTGCCCAGCACGGCACAATTCAGGGACGCGAGAATGATGCCGAGCAAAGCGCGGCACATGAAGTCTTCCTGAAACAGTTCAAACACGGGGCGGCAATGAAACGGAAAAGCAGAACGGGGGAAATAACAAATTCCCCCGCCCCTGCTCCGCTCATCCCCGGAGGCGCGACTTACTCCCCGCGCAGCACCGGCCCCAGTCCGTCAACCAACTCCGTAGTCGCCACCGCCTCGCTCCCCCGGCGGCACGCCACCCGATCCGCCGCCAAACCATGCCAGGCAACAGCCGTGGCAAGCGTCTGCAACGCATCCCCGCACAGCCTGCGGGCAAACAATGCCCCCGTGATACCCGCGAGCAAATCGCCGCTCCCCCCTCTGGCCAACACCGGCCCGCCCGCGCAAACGACAATCTCCCGCCCGCCATCGGCTACATGTGTCGGCGCACCTTTGAGCGCCACACACGCCTCTAGGCGCGTGCAGGCATCGCGCAGGGACTCGCCCGCAGCAGCGATGCGGGCAAACTCCCCGGCGTGAGGTAACAACACGAGCGGCGCACCCGCAGGGCGCAACAAAGCCGATTCCAACACCTCCGCGCGCAGAGCGTCGGCGTCGAGGACGAGCGGACAAGCAGCACGGGCAGACACACTCCGCAGCAGCGCTTGTGTCTCGCCCCCCGTGCCCATCCCCGAACCGCAAAGCAACGCCGTCGCACGGTGCAGCCTTTCGCGGAGCAAGTGCTCCCCCTCCAACGCAAGCGCACCCTCCGGCGTCTCCGGCCATGCGACCCACATCGCCTCGGGCGCAGCAGCGGCAAATGCGGCGTGCACACTCTCCGGGCAAAACACCGTGAGCAAGCCGACCCCGGCACGCAGTGCAGCACGGACATTCATAAGCAATGCCCCCGGCAACGCCCGCGAGCCGCCGAGGATGAAAAGGTGGCCGAAGTCGCGCTTGTCGGCCAATGGCGCACGCAAACCTCCCAACGGCCCCGCCGTTACAAGCGCTCGCGCCCCGGCGCGCAACACCCCTGGCTCCGCGTCGGGAAACCCGATGTCGGCAAAGCGAAGCCTCCCGCGTGCGGCGGCATTGCGGATGTCGAGCAAAGGCGCTTTGACGATACCGCAGGCGATGGTGGCATCGGCATGAAAGACCACGCCTCCGCCGTCCGCCGGCACATCGCCCATGCCCGAAGGCAGATCCACTGCGATACGCAACTTGAACTTTTCTGCGCAAGCATTCGCCCAATGGATAATGCCGGAAAACGCACCGCAAAGCGGCGGATGGAAATTATAACCCAGCAAGCCATCGAGGAGCACATCGGCCCCGTCAGCCGCGAAACCACCCGCTCCCCCGCTCCCCCCGCGCCACGCATACGCCTGCGCTCCGGCGGCGAGCAGCGCACATAAGGCCCGCGCCGCCACCGGAGACATCTTTTCCGGCGATTGAGCGAGGAGGACTTTGACAACGGCGCCCTCATGCCGCTTCTGGAGTAGCCCTGCGGCGAGCAGCGCATCGGCAGCATTGTGCCCCTTCCCTGCGAGGACGGCGACAGACCGGATAGGCCGTGCGCGGATTTCAGAAAAAAAGGACTCTGCCTCATCGGCGATACCTCGCGCCGCACGCGCCATGAATACCGCTTCATCATTGGCGGGATTGGCAAAAAAAGTTTTCTCAAATGCGGCGGCCCCGGCACAAGACAAGACGGGGAACGTCCCTGCGATGGTGGTGAAATGTGATTGGTGCATGGCTGTAGAATTGTCGGCCCGTTTATCTCATGAGGTGCCAGGCCTATTCACAAGCATTCGGTCAGCTTCCCCTCGTTTTTTTGTTGCCGGACAAATGCGACCCGGCAACTCTCGCGCTAAATTCCCGGCGACTTCGACAGGCAGCCAGTCAGCGTGAAGCCGTCCCCGGCATCAATGTCCCCATAGTTCAATGGATAGAACCGCGGTTTCCTAAACCGTTAATTCCAGTTCGAGTCTGGATGGGGGCACCACTCTAAAACATGCTTTTAAATAAGAAGTTACAAATAAATCATTTTTCATTTTCAAAAAAATGATTTTGTCGCAAACGGTGATTTCTGGGCAGGTTTTTGGATACAAAAATTAGTTCATACCATTTACGATGAAATTTTTCACGCATGAAAGTATTCGTGTTCCACGATGCTGAAGGTAGCTCAGGGCCAAAGGCCCAACGACATAATAGCCTTGGGCAACGCCCAAGGTATTCGGTTCCCCCTCAGTGAGGGCTGAAGGCCCGACGACATCGGTAGAGACAGGCGTCTCGTTGCCAATGTCGTCGGGCCTTCAGCCCTCTAGTTCCGAGGTGCCCGTGAACCTATGGCTCCGCCATAGGCTGGTATGTTATCGGGCCGTTGGCCCTCAGAACCACTGCGCTCCATTCCATTTCTGCGAAGTGAAATTTTGGATACAAAAATTGGTTCTTCCCTATTCCAGGTATAGGCAAAAAAATTTGTGCCATTGGAAAGCGGAGAAATACGGGGCGGGATGCAGATCAGAGAAATAGGTTAGGTATCCACGGAAAAATCCTCCTCACGCTGGAATCGCGGATACCTTTTCCGGCTGTCCCCGGTGGAGTGGAAATCTAGCCCGCTTGGGAGTGGCTACTGCAAAATTGAGTCACTTGAATTTGTGCGCTTCCATCTCACATTGGCGTCACACATAGAAGCATTCATTCCTGTTGACCACTCCTGGCTGAAAAACACACTCGCGGACTTGTATGACTATCCCCGTTCCCGCATTCTGCCGTAAGCCTTGGTTTTACGTTCCCACTGCTGTCATCGTCTTCCTCGGCGCTATCGTGATACTCAATGCCCTCTCCTACAAAGAACCCAGCGACAATTGGTTCATCTCTATCGAAAAATGGCCGCCAAAAACAGAAGATAATATACCCTCTTGGTCCGAGTTGACGGCCCCCGCGATTCCGCGCCCCGCCTCGTGGAAACCCAAAACGCCAAAGCTCGAAGATTCGTCTATGCGCAAAGAGAAGGATGTGTATCTGATAGAACACAAAGGAGTGTCCGTTCCACCCGGAAAACTCCACCACCAAAGCCCAATCGTCTATGCGAACGCCGATGGCGTCGCCACTTTGTCAGACGGAACAGTGGTAACACTCCAAGAGGCCACATTAACATTGCATGACAAAAAACATACTTTCGCGGTAAAAAGCGGAAAAATTGTCTATCTCCCTGAAAAGGAAAGCGCTGAAACTTATTTTACCACAGAGACACTTAAAGTTCTTTTGAGTTCATCAAAAACCGCAAAGACGTTTTCCGGCACGGATATTTTTGGTGCAGGGGAATCCTCAAATGGCTTCAGTTGGCCGCAGAATAACGACAACTCGCTTAGATTCCTTTGGCCATTCTATATTTATTGCGATAGTCCATCGCGTTTTTGTGCTTTTATAAATCACGGCGAACCTGAATATGTGGAAATTCCCGCGAAAGGCGGCGCTGAGGCCATTGGAGAGTTGGAAAGTTTTCGCTATTTAGGAGAAATGCAAAATTTTACTGAATGTAGGATTAAAAGAGATGATGGCGCCGGAGTTGAATTTCCTGAAATTCAATTTGGTAGCGATCAAGGCAAAAGAGTATGTGTATTTATAGAAAACAACGTTCAGACAAATGACCCAGTGAGGAGATATCTTATGGGAATTCCTCGCGGCAATAAAATAAAAGCTATCTTGGAGGATGGACGGGAATTTATCGTGACAGAAAAGTGTATTTCCTGGCCTTTTTCTTTTTATACACTTCCCAAAGAAGTTGGAAAAATCCCGGTAAAATCATTTGTATTTGAGCGACTCCCACAACTTTCTCGCGTGGCATTTAACATTCCTTCACTTATAGAATTTTTCCCGGAAAATAAGGGTGTCAAAAATCGTTTTGACCTAAAAATACCCAAAATAACAGAATCTGACCCCAGGATATTATTCTCATATGGCTTAGGAATTAATAAAATTTTTTTAGACAGCCGAAGTTTCATTACCGGCGGGCGTGTTGAGCTAATTGAATATCCGCTCGCGAAGGATAAAAAATTTGATTTTTCAGGGAAAACCTATCGCGAGGCACTGATTGAATATATCCGGGCGCATAAGGGCTTGAACATGAGAGATGTCGTCGTGAATACGAATAAAGGCGTAGTCTATGTAAAAATGCCATTAAAGGTGCGACTG
>JAITXH010000136.1 GCA_031284845.1 Puniceicoccales bacterium
TTTTCAAAAAAAGTGAAAAAAGTTTTGAACGCCGGAAAATTCTGATGCGGTTTGGTTTATCGCTGAATCTGTAAAGAACGTAACTTCTTGCATGGCAGCGTTATTGGTGCTGGGCCTTAGTGGCTGTCTCCATGAAAGAGGGAGGCGCACAATGGTTTTGGTTTGGTTTTGGTCAAGTAGTTTTTTGAAATATTTTTATTTTTTTTGCTGTTGGTTTTTTTCCGGAAGGGATTCCCTCGCATGGGATACGGGTGATATTTGACCGGATATGTATCCAAAAATCAATTACATGCTCTTGTAATCCCCTTGTAATGGGCATTGGTGGACATCCATAGGAGAATTGAAGGCATCCGGAAGCCCTGCCCTCCCCAGTGTGATTCTGGGCGAAAGTGCTCGCCGGGTGCCTGCTCCGGCACTTGGGCAACGAGACTGCGTGCGCACCGCAAAATAGGTAGGGAGGCACATTTTCGAGATTGTCTGAAGGCCTGAAACTTCGGAAAGTTTCCCGAAGTTTGTCCGGTTGTGCGCCGGCAACACCATCTCAATACCACATCAACCAACATGAGCAAAAACGTTTATCCCAAACTACACAACGCCGCCTGGCCGGGCATAGTCGGCAAAGGCACTCCCGGGGCCGAACCAGCCATAGACTTCGATACCATCCTCAATCTGACAGCGAAGGCTGAGGTCAACGGTGAAAAGTTTGACGGCATCAATCTCAATCTTGCTGCGCCCCATTTCGACATTGATTCCAACGACGACGCCATCAAGCGCCTCGCCGACAAGGTCCATGCGCACGGGCTTGTCATCGGTTCTGTGGGGGCTCCTGTCTGGGCTCCGACCGGGGGTGGCTCTTCCATGGGGTCCAAGGACGACAGGAAGCGCTTCGTCACCCAAGTCCGCAAGGCGTGTGCTATTGCACAAAAATTGACCAAACTCGGCATCCGCCCCGATGGTATCGTCCGCATAGACTCGGCGTGCGGTGTGGCGGAATGGCAGGAGGCTCCGCAAGACAACACTCAAAAGATTATCGCGACCTTTAAGGAGGCTGCCCGTGTGGCCGGTGACTATGGCGAGCGTCTCGCGGCGGAGGGTGAAATCTGTTGGGGTGCCATGCATTCCTGGAAGTTCATGCTTCAGCTTCTGGAGGGTGTTGGTCTGCCTGAATTACTTGGATTTCAGGCTGACATGGCGCACACGCTTCTCTTTCTGCTCGGCTATAACGCGCCGCAGCACCGCATCGTCCCGAAAAATTTCAGTTGGGATCCGAGCAGCTTCCATGTTGCCATGAAAAAGATGACTGCGGCACTGCGCCCGTGGACGATAGATTTTCACGTAGCACAAAATGACGCCACGGTGAAAGGCTCCGGAACGCATGATAAAACGGGGCGGCACTGTCTGCCGACGGATGTCAACGGCAAGCTCAACATCGCCCGGGATGCCGGCTACTGGTTGCGCGATGGACGCGGCGCGTTGACGAAAAAAATCAAGCACATCTGCTGGGATGGTTGCATGTTCACGAACAAGATCTTGTTGAAGCAGCAAACATGGAACGACATCTTGGCGTCCATGGTGCAGGTGCGCGAAAACCACGGATGGCAATAAGGCGAAGGAGAGGACAGTCGGAGGGGTGAAAAGTGGCGCTCCCGCGAGGACTCGAACCCCGAACGACTGATCCGTAGTCAGTAGTGATATCCATTTCACCACGGAAGCGCAGAAAGGGAAAGCACGATGGCCATGCCGCCAAATTTGACAAGACTTTTCTTAGGAAAATTTAGCCCGGCATTCTTTTTCTGGAAAACGAAGAGGGGTTGCAGTGCCTTTTGGCACCGCCGCCCGAACCCGCATAAAATATGCGGGTTAGAATGCCACTGGAGTTATTTTTATTGCGGAAAGGCTGGTGGCATCGCGCTGGCCCTCCGGGATGCTCACGGTGAGTGTCTGCCGTCCGGCTTTTTCAAATTTTATCCAGCCGATGGGTTGCGTGTGATAAATGCCAGATCCGTTTTGCCGATTCTGGATCGCCGCGCCCTCGCCGCTCACCACGCGCCAGACGCGGGGGCCATCGGCGGTATAAGTCAATTCCACGAGATAGTATCCGGGCGTCTTGACTTCAAATTCCCATGTGGCGCTCCCCCCTTCTTTCCAGTCGCCTACTTGGTGCATGTGCTTCCACTCGCCGAATTTTTCCATCCATCGTTTGTAGCGTTGGGAGGCTTTTTGAGCTTTGGAAAATCTGGCTGAAAGTGTCAGCCCGAATTCGGGATCCACTGCCTGCGCGATGTCCACTTCGGGCGGGCCTTTGAGCGCGAGTTCGATCACGGACACGAGCTTGTCCGGCGCTTTATCAGGCGTTTCAATTGTCGTCCAAGTGCCTTCTTTGTGGAACCGCAGTTCGCGTGTGCCGCCGTTGCCATCCGCGATGCGGGCCGATGCGATTTCCGTTTTCAAGCCCGGCAGATGGAGTCCGCCTGTAGTCGGCCAAGTAGAGACAGCCAGATGGAGCGTGTTTTTACTGCGGGTGACGTCGCCCCATGGCAGGGCATGTTTCCACGGCGAGGATGCTGTGTTGTAGATGACCTGCGGGTGCTGCGCAATCCAGGCGCCTGCGGTGCGCAGTGCCTGTTGCGCGGGTTCGGGCACTCTGCCCTGTCCGTCCGGGCCGACGTTCAACATGTAGGTGCCGCCGCGCGCCACAGTGGCGATGAGTGTAGTGAGGATCTGCTTCGGGCTTTTCCAGTTTTCATCATACCAGGCGAAGCCCCATGAATCATTGGTCACATCCACGCCTTCCCAGAGGCCGTCCACGTTTTCCAGAGGCACTTCCATGTCGCCAAACGTGCGGTAGTCGCCCAGCCCGTAGCCGACGCGTCCTGATACGAGTGTGCGGGGTTGGTTGCGGTGGACGACTTCGACGAGTTTTTGTGCGTATTTTCTGGGCATTTTTCCGGGGGTATCGAACCACACGAGTTCGATTTCGCCGTAGTTCTTCGTAATTTCCTCTACCTGCGGCAGACATTTTTCTGCGAAATAATCGTCAAATGTTTTATTTTTGCCGTCGGCATCTGTTGTTGGCCCCTTGCCGCCGCCCGGATAGGTCCAATCCTGATTGTGGGAGTAGTAGAAGCCGAGGCCGAGGCCTAGCTCTTTACAGGCCTCGGAAAGCTCCTTCAACGGGTCGCGCTTGAAGGGCGTCGCATCTACGACGTTAAACTTGTTGGCCTTTGAGTGATACATGGCAAAGCCGTCATGGTGCTTACTGGTGATTACGATATATTTCATCCCGGCGGCTTTTGCCAGGGCAGCCAGTTTTTTGGCGTCGAAATCCACCGGGTTAAAATCTTTGGCGATGGCCTTGTAATCCGCGACGGAGATGTTGGCCATTGCGGGATTCATTATCCACTCGCCGATGCCGTAATGCGTCTTGTCCTGCCACTTGTTGGCGATCTTGGAATACAATCCCCAGTGGACAAACATGGCGTAGTTTCCCGTTTCGAAAAAACGCCCGCGTTTGCTTGCGCTTTTACTGTCGTCCTGTTCGCCCCACATTTTGTCCATTTCCTGCGCAGGAAGCGGCGTGTGCGCCTGCGAGACTGCGGCTAGGGCCAAAAGTGTGAGGATGCGTATTGCTTTCATTGTATGGTATTCTTTTTTACTGGTTGAAAAGTTTAGGGAGAAACGGTGCTGACAAGGCGCAGGTGTGCAAGGTTCCATCGGCGGTGCCTGCCACGACAGCGGGAAACGATGGAAAAGGGTGGAAGGGGCCGGAAACCGCATGAATAGGGCTGAAGAGGGAGAATCCTCACAGGTGAGGAGCTAGCGTCCTTTGGCGCTTCGAGGCCATCTACGGCCCCTTGTAGCCGTATTTCTCCCGTTCCTCCGGATGCTTCGCGAAGTATTGCTTGTCGTAGTTCGCTTGCGCGGCCAGAGATTCTGGGCTGCCCGCTGGATATGCGTAGAACCACCCCGGAAGCGCCATGGTCGGGGTGCACAGCGGTGCATGTCCGCTTGGCGGGAACGGTTCCTCGAGGCTCGCGATAAATGCGCGATCTGCTTCGGTGGCTACATACGGCATGCTTCGTGTTATGTGTGTTTGCGTTCATTTGTCAACCTCCTCAGTGATTTCTTCGACTGCTATAAAAGTGTATTTGCGGCCGTCCCCGCTGTCGTGCTGCGAGTGACGCGGCTCACAGTTCCAATACCATGAGGGCGGTCGTGATTGCCCAGGCGTCGTCCAGTGGCAAACGCTTCAGTTCGTGCCCGGCACCCCAGGTATCGCTATAGAGGATTTGTTTTGTTTTGGCGTTATAGCCGATGATGAGGCGCATGTGGCCGCCTTGTGTCTGGAGGAGTAGCTTGGGTTCGGGGATCCAGCCGAGTTGGACAGACCAGAAGAGCGGCTTGCCCTGATCTATGCAGGTGCGGATGTGCCGTTCAAACTGGTTTTTCGTCACATTGTCCCGGGCGCGGGTTTCTTTGATAACTTCTCCGTCTATCTGGAGCGGCCACTGGGAGGACTGTGTGTCTGGGAAAAGCGGCTTTTTGTGCTTTCGGGCGTTTTTGTTGTATTCCGTCCGCAGTCCGTTCAGGAAGCGGGCGTCGGCATTGAACAAAACGCGCAGGCGCAAATGAAGTCGCGTGGCGATGGTATTGAGCGCCTGCAAAAACTCATTGTCGCCAGTGCCCAGCGTGGCGCTGCTGCCGGCGATTTTGGCGATTTCGTGTTGGTCTATATTCTTCCCGTAGTAACGCAAGACACGCTCGGAGGCGGCATCGGCGCAATAGCCCTTTTGCCCCTGATCCACCATGGGGATATCGAAGATGTATTTATCGCCGGTCACCGCATCTGTTTTCAGGTGGGCGGCACCCTTCCACCGGGCGGCAGGCGCGGCGGCTTTGGCAGTGGCCGACGCGATGACGAGGCGGATGAACTCCACCCGATAGCCGCTACGCGTAAAGCCGCCGGTCGGCGCGTCGTTCCATTCCAGAAGATAGCTCGTCGCCGGAGTCCCCCACATCCAGCCGTTGTTTTGGGCCACATTGGTGCTACGCCCGATCTGGCGGCGCTGCCCTGGTGTCTTCAATTCGCTGCTTATGGCAGCACGGATTTTGGCGATGTAGGCGTCAAACATTTTACGGTCGCCAAACTGGAGATTGGAAGGGTCGGCCTTGTTGAAAATCGAGAACGTGATTTCAACAGGTTTTCCATTGTCAAAGCGGACGATGACTTCCGGGACCTCCGCTTCCCAAAGCAAGCCGGGGCGGGCAACGCGGGCGGACTCCTTCAAAGAAGAGTTCCAGCTAAACTCCAACTGGGCGTTGTCATGGAAAAACTGCTCGGCAGCAGATTCCCATGCTGGAGCATAGACGAGTTTTTCCAAAGGAGTGCCGGCGGCGTGCGCATTGGGGATGAGACAACAAAGAAACGAGAAAACAAGAACGACCCTAAACATGGGATAAGGTAAGAATGCGGATCGGACGGTGTTCAATCTCAAAAGAACTATCGGGCCAGGGCTGTTTTTGCAGAAAGAAAGGCAGCGTCGGGGAGAGAACAAAAAAGCTTGCCCCGTTATCGGGACAAGCTTCTCCGTTTGCCTATGAAAAAAATGGAGCGGGCGAACGGGCTCGAACCGTCAACATCCACCTTGGCAAGGTGGTACTCTACCAATTGAGCTACGCCCGCAACGAAAAGAGTGGCGCGGAGGCTGGCAGCTCAGGGCAATTTGTCAAGCTTCTGAATGAAATTTGTTCGAAGATTTTTCGGGACGGGCATGAAGCCGCTTTCCTGCAAGGCTCCCGCCATCGGATCGCCGAAGATTTCCTGCAAAATGGGCTTCACCGCGGCAGCGCTTTTCCTGGGCACGACGAAATACATAGGCACGACGAGCGGATAATCACCATTGTAGAGATTACTGGCAGTGGGCAGGTAGGCGTTCATTTTTTGAGGATTATACACTGCGAGTGTCTTCACGCGGTCTTCGCGCACCGGGGGCACAGACAAGATGGCAATGGCATTTAAACTGGAAATCACGTAGTCCTCGGCTGCGGCATCGTTGTGCCGGAACAGGATCGAAGTCTTATACTCCTCATCGCCGAGGACGCGGCTGCGGAACAACGGCGCGACTATGCCCATGTCGTAACGCGTCGAGACAGCGCTTATGGGCATTTCCAAGCCGCTTTCCTTGATGCCGCTCCAATATTGGATATCCACATCTTGGCGTTTGCCGTAGATGGCGGCGAGCGTCGGGAGATCTATCTGCTCGAGCTTATTGAACTTGTTCACCACGACGATGACTGTCTGGTAAGCGATCGGCACAGCTTCCCATTCGCCTTTGACGATTTCGGGGACTTTTGATTTATCCGGGAGGATGAGCAACGCGGCATCAGCGGTGCCATCGCGCAGGCGGCGTTCGCCGCGCAAACTGCCGTCCAGCATAAGTTGAAGCCCGTCGGGAATGGAGGCTGCGTTTTTCTTCAATACTTCACCGCATTTAACGGCCAGCAAATCAGAACCCGCCAGCTTGGCGGCTCCGGCATCAGGCGCTGCCATGCCCAAGAGGAGCGTAAGCATGCCTGCGGCAAAAATGGTTGGACGTATTAACATAATGGTCTCAAGAGAAAGGCTTCCCGGGCGCAGCGCAAGCGTTGTTCTGCGTCGCACCCGCAGGACAGTCTTTTGCCTTGCCTTTTCCCGCCGTTGCCGCCCCCCTCTCCCCCACAAACAAACACAAGCTGCATCGCATGAGTTCCCTCTATTTCCCTGAAGAATCCGCCCGGTTCCAATCACTTCTCAACAGCCTCCGCGCCAAGCGGGTCGCCGTCCTCGGCCACATGCGCCCCGACGGGGATTGCATCGGCTCGCAAGTCGCACTTTGCCGTATCTTACACACCACAGTCGGTGCCGACGCCATCTGCGTCAACCATCACACCGTCCCGCGCAATTTGCAGGCCTTCGTGGGCGACACGCCCTTCTTGCACGAAAATGACTTTGTGCCAGACGGACACGTCGCCGTCTGCACAGATTGCTCCGACTTGACGCGCATCGGCAAAGCGCTCGTCGCCCGGTTTTCCTCATTCGAGGGCAACATAGACCACCACCTCTCCAACAGCCTTTTTGCACGGGAAAACATTGTCCTGCCAAGCGCCGCTGCGGCCTGCCACATGATCGCCGCCTTTGCCTTTGACCTCGGGTTGCCCCTCGACGCTGTCACCGCCCAGGCGCTCTACGTCGGCATCGTCACCGACACCGGGCAGTTTAAATACCCGTCCACCACGCCGGAAGTGCTCGAGATCTCCGCCCGGTTGGTCCGCCTCGGCGCATCGCCGCAAGCCGCCACTGCGAGCTTGTATGAGCACGACAGCTTCGGGCGGCTCGCGCTGCTGCAACGCTTCCTCGCCTCGCTCAAACTTTACGCCGCTGGAAAGATCTGCATCGGCGAGATCCCGCTAGGCACATTTGAGGCAACCGGCACTACCCGCGAGGACACTGAAGGGCTTGTGGACTACGCACGGTGCATAGACGGCGTGGACGTCGCCGCGCTGCTGGAGGAAATGCCCGACGGGGTGAAAGGCAGCCTGCGTGCCAAAGATGCGCGCTACCGCGTGGACCAACTTGGCAAAAAGCTCAACGGCGGAGGGCACGCGCTGGCCGCCGGCTTTAATCTCGAAGGCGCATCACTGGACAAAGACCGCCAGCGCATCGTGGACATCATAACAACACACCTCTCCCACACCGACGCTGCTGAATAGCCCGTCTGCGTTTTTCATTTTGCCTCCGCTCCCCATGACCAGCCCATTGCTCATGCAGCCGTTCACGCGCCCCGTGGTAGCGACCGTGCCACTGCCAGGCTCAAAGAGTATCACCAACCGTGCCCTCATCCTCGCTGCCCTGAGCGACGGCACCATCACGCTCACCAATGCCCTCTTCAGCCGCGACACGCGCATCATGCTCGCCGCGCTGCACGAACTGGGCTTCACCGTGGCGGCAGACGCCCATGCGCACACAATCACCGTGGCCGGATGTTCAGGCAAAATCCCCCGCGCCCGCGCTACCATCCACGTCGGCAACGCGGGCACCGCAGCCCGCTTCCTCACCGCCCTGCTCGCGCTCCACCCCGACGGTGAATACATGCTCGACGGCGACGACGCCATGCGCGCCCGCCCCATGGCCGGCCTGCTGAGCGCCCTCGCCGCCCAAGGTGCCACGGCGACGGCACCAGACGGCACCGCCGCCAGCGCATTCCCCTTCACCCTGCGCACACGCGGCTTGCGCGGCGGCGAGATCGTCGTGGATGCCACTGCCAGTTCCCAACTGCTTTCCGCGCTTTTGCTCGTCGCCCCGCTAGCGCAGACCACGGCAACCGTGCGGCTCGCCGGAGAGACCGTCTCGGCACCTTTCGTCACCATGACACTGCGCATGCTCGCCACGTTCGGGCGCGAGGCGGTGTCGCCTGAGCCGGGGACGCACATTTTTGAAAACTGCGGCCCGTATCGCACACCAGGCGCTTTCTACGCCATTGCGCCAGACGCCACCGCCGCGAGCTACTTTCTCGCATTGCCGATAGCTGCACCCGCCACAGTGCGTGTGGACGGCCTGAGCGACGACGGTTTGCAAGGCGATACGGCGTTCGCCGCCCTGCTGCAAAACACAGGCGTGCGAGTGCGGGACACCGCAACAGGCAAGACGGCAGAGCCGCCTGCAGGAGCCGCATCCGGTGGCGAATATGATTTCAACGCCATCTCCGACACCTTCCTGACACTCGCCGCGCTCGCGCCGCTCCTGATGACACCGCTGACCATTTACGGCATCGCACATGCCCGCAAGCAAGAGACAGATCGCGTGCTCGCCGTCGCCATCGAACTGGAAAAGCTCGGCCAGCGCGTATCGCCCACATCGGCGGAATTGCGCGCCGATACCACGCTTGGCAGCATCACAATTTTCCCCGACCACGCCGCGATGCGCCACCTCACTGCGGCGGCACCGATACGCATCCGCACTTACGACGACCACCGCATGGCGATGAGTTTTGCCATCCTTGGCTCCCACGACTTACACGGCGACGGGCGCGGATGGCTGGCCATCGAGGACCCGGGTTGCTGCGGAAAAACATTCCCGGACTTTTTTGACGTCCTGGCTGCGGTGCGCCGCGCTTGAACCCACCCCTCCCTCCACATCCATGCTGCGCCGCTTCACCGCATATTTTTTCGGCCCCTTCCTCTTGCTCGCATTGACAGCGGCCGCTCTGGAAGGAGACCGCCTGCGCGTGGCCACCTGGAATGTGCAGAATTACAACCTCGAGTTCCGCCGCATCGAAGGCCGGAATGAGCCGGCCTACCCCAAACCGGAAAAAGAAAAGACGGCGCTCCGTCTCATGCTCCACGCCGCCAACGCCGATGTAGTCGCGCTCCAGGAAACAGGAGGTGAAGCGTTTGTCGAAGAACTGCGGCGCGATCTTGCACGCGAAGGGCTTTCCTACCCGCACACCGCTGTGCTCACCGGCCCGGACCCCAAGCGCCGGCTCGCGATGTTGTCCAAAGTCCCCTTCAAAAAAATCATCCCCCGCAATGAACTCCCCATTCGGCACCAAGGCAAAGAAGACAATGTCGCACGCGGGTTACTCGGTGTAACGTTCGACACCGCCGCCGGGGAATTCACCTTTTACACTCTCCACTTGAGGAGCCGCCTCACGCGAGACTCCAGCGATCCGCGTGCCGACGCGCAGCGCCTCGCCGAAGCCACCGCGATCTGCGATATTCTCCGCGACGCCCACGGCGGGGCACCCGGATCACTCGTGCTCGCAGGCGGCGACTTCAACGACGCCCCGACCAGCACGCCCTTGCGACGGTTTGCCGCCGCACGGCAAAAAATACCCCTCTCGCCTGTGCCCGCCAGCGATTCGCGCGGCGAGACCTGGACTTACCGCAACCTGCGCGACGATTACTACTCCCGTTCGGATTATTTTCTGTGTTCGCCTGCACTGGCTGCGCACACGTCAGGGCGGGCGCGTATCGCCGACCTGCCTGCCGGGGATAGAGCAAGTGACCACAGGCTGCTTTTCCTCGATTTGGAATTTGCCCCTGAAACACCCCGCAAGGATTGACCCTAAAAAGAGCCGCTGGGCCGGGAGCAGATTTCAGAGCTAAAAATCCACACCGCGCACAAGGCGCTGCACTGTCCGGCGCCCTGTTTTAGAATGATGCCAATCCGCAAAACGCACCGGCATTTGCATAGCAGCCAACACTTCGTCAAAGGTCTGCACGCGCGTCTTCAACTTCCCGCGGAGGGGATGCAGATCAAGGCTCAAATCTCGCGGGCGCCATTCATGCGGCGGCAAATCGGCACGGGTAACGGGCAAAGTCACCTCATCCGGATCCAGCCCGAAATGCCCGGCAATGCGACTCCCTATCTCATGCCGGGAAAGCGCGTCGGCTCCCGCCCAATGGTAAACGCCGCTGAGATTATCCCGCTCGCATAATTCAACCATGGCTTCCGCGATATTGCCGACATCCGCAGGTTGGCAGATCTCGTCGGTGTAGAGCGGGATTTTGCGTCCTTGCACCCATTCGGAGAGGAGGCGTTCGTGTAAGCTGTGGTCGCCCTGGGCGCTGTTGCCGCTGAGCACGGGGAGGCGCAAGACGACGGCAAAGGCGCGTCCGTATTGGAGCACTTCTTTTTCTCCGGCCAGCTTGGTCTCACCGTAAAGGTTGATCGGGGCCGGGCGGGCGGTGTGCGCGTAGTGCCCGTGCTGCCCGTCGAACACCATGTCTGAGGAGACGTGGATGAGGCGGGCGGAAAGGTGGTTTGCCATCATGGCAAGGGAACGGGGCAGGATGATGTTGAGGTCTTCCGCCCGCGCCGGGTTGGCTTCGCAGGCTTCGATGGACGAGGCAGCGGCACAGTTGATGATGGCGTCGGGAAACTCTTCCAGCAGAAAAATCTCGAAGTCCTGCGGGCGGGATAAATCGGCGCTCAGAGTGCGGACGACGCCCGGAATATTGCTCTCGCGCGTGCCCCGCACGGCGAGGACTTTGTGGCCGCGACGCACGGCGGCAAGCGCAGTCTCACGCCCGAGAAAACCACTGGCACCGGTGAGGACGATTTTCATCTTAGCTGGCGTGTCGTGGTGCTTGGAACGTCATTCGACAGTGACGCTTTTTGCCAGATTGCGCGGCTGGTCTATCTCCTTGCCGCGCAGACGCGCCACATGATAGGCGAACAACTGGAGCGCGACAACGGCAGGCACAGGCGTGACGAGGTGGTGCGTGGAAGGCACGGCGATGAAATCGTCCATGCGTGCTGCGGCGGCGGTATCGCCTTCGGTGACTATGCCCAGAATGCGTGCCCCGCGTGCCCTGCATTCTTCGATGTTGCTGAGTGTCTTGTCCTTGCCCGGTATATCGCAGGCCACAGCGATGACGGGGATGCCCTTGGAGATGAGAGCGATCGGGCCGTGCTTGAGTTCCGCAGCGTGGTAACCTTCGGCGTGGATGTAGGAAATCTCTTTGAGCTTGAGCGCCCCTTCGAGGGCTACGGGATACATGAGGCCACGCCCGATGTAGAAGGCATGCTCGTCTTTCACATACTTTGCCGCCAACTCTTCGATGTGCGCGTTTTGCGTGAGCACTTGCGTCACGAGCTTGGGAATAGAAGCGATGGCTTTGGCGATCTCAAGGCCGTGTTCGCGTGAGAGCCGCCGCCCGCGCCCGAGTTTGAGCGCCATCATCAGAAGCACGGCTACCTGGCTGGTGAACGCTTTTGTGGAGGCCACGGAAATCTCAGGGCCGGCGTGCAAATAGACGCCGCGCCCGGTCTCCCGTGCGATGGTGGAGCCAACGACATTGCAAAGGCTCATCACGAAAGCACCCTTTTGCTGTGCCTCGCGCACTGCCGCGAGGGTGTCCGCCGTCTCGCCGGATTGTGAGATAGCGACGACGAAATCGCGCCGGTCGAGGATGGGATTACGGTAACGGAACTCCGCCGCCTGCTGGACTTCGGCGTGGATGTCCGCCAACTCTTCAAAAGCATATTCGCCGACTAGACCGGCGTGCAGCGAGGTGCCGCAGCCTACCATGACCACGCGGCCCAGTTCGGAAAGCTCGCGGGGCGAAGTGCCCATGCCGGAGAGCACTGCGGTGCCGTGCGTGAAATCGAGCCGCCCGCGGATGGCATTGGACAGGGCTTCGGGCTGCTCATGGATTTCCTTTATCATGAAGTGCTCGAAACCGCCTTTTTCCGCAGCACTGGCATCCATCTCCAACTCGGCAATCTTGCGGTTGACGGGGATGTTGTCCAAGTCGCGGATGTCCACCGAGTCCTTTTTAACAATGGCGACGTCATTGTCATCAAGGTAGATAACGCGTTGCGTATGGGCGAGGAGCACGGAGGCATCTGAGGCGACGATAGATTCTCCGTCGCCGACGCCGATGGCAATGGGGCTGCCCCGGCGTGCGGTGATGATGCGGTCCGGCTCGCGGGTGGCCAGGACACAAATGCCAAAGGTGCCTTCGACCTGATGGAGCGCATCGCAAACGGCATGAAAGATATCCCCCTTGTAAAATTCCCCGACGAGGTGGGCGAGCACTTCGGTATCCGTCTCAGAGTGGAAATGGTGCCCTTTGTCTTTCAGGCGTGCACGCAATGCAAGGTAGTTGTCTATGATGCCATTGTGGACGAGTGCGATTTCTCCCGATTCGTCGAGATGCGGGTGCGCGTTATTTTCCGTGGGTTCGCCGTGCGTGGCCCAGCGCGTGTGCGCGATGCCGGTGGGCGCTTGGGTAAATAGTGCATCCGGCCACTCCGCACGCGCTTTTTCGTTGAGAGCGGAAATCTTGCCGGGGGATTTGACGACGACCATCTTGCCTGCTTCGTCGAGAATGGCGATACCTGCGGAATCGTATCCGCGGTATTCGAGCCGTCTGAGACCCTTGATGAGAATATTGGGTGCTTCTGCCTTACCTATATAGCCAACGATGCCACACATGGGGAATTTTGAGTTTTTTGGTTTTTGGATTGCGTATGAACGGATGCCTTCAGGGGCGTGCTACCACGTAGCCAAAGGCACTCCCCCGCACGGTGTAGTGTGCGTGTGCAGTGTCAACCTACCATTGCAATGTTTTCACGCGGTATTCGCCGCCGAGGACGAGCCATTCTGACTCTCCGCCCAGCAGCCAACTGGGGAGCAACCCGCTGAAGAAAAAAACCTTGGAGAGCGGGACGCGCACCTCCCAGACCCGCGAGCCGAACTCCCATGCCACTTCGGAGTCGGAAGAAAATGAGCTGAGGCAGTTTAACACCACAGTCCGCCCGGGGCCGGAAGAGCCTTTGAGAGTGTATTCGTCAGGATCGTGAGTGCCCCGGTAAAGCGTCACCCAGCGCTCGTCCGGGCCATATCTCCGGCGTAATTCGTTCTGGCAAAATGTGTAGAGCAAATCGAGTTGCATGGATACGCCCATCATGCGCGCCGCCCCTTGCATGCGGTCAGCCCAATAGCGCTCGCGCGCTTCGGAGTCCTCGGCGAGACGCCCGCAGTGGAAGGTGGCGCGCAGACCGAAACGGCTCTCCACCCAGCCTTTTAAGACGGCTCCAGCGCGTCCGTTGCTATCAGCGCTCCATCCGTGCAAGAGTTGGATATAGCTATGGCGCAAGCTGTCGCGTGCCGAGGCATTGTATTGCTCCCACTCGTGCAACCGGAACTTCACAGAGACGTAGTCGTGGAAATTGCGCCCGCGCTCCTCCGGATCGTCGAGAGCGGCCAGACGTTCAAAGAGCCGCCGGTCTGTCATGCGCACACCATCAATCTCCAGCGGCTGCGGATCATCCTGAAACTCCACAGAGCCGATAACCCACGGTGGCAGATTGCAACGGTTGAAAATCATCAATCGTTGCGCGTCGGACTCGTTGCGTTGTTGCTCAGAGAGCGTTTCTGAAATGTCGGGAGACACGCGGGATAAAGAAAAGAGAGAAAAGCGGTATTCACGGGAATTTGGCTGCTTTGTCCAATCTTTTGGACAAGAGAAAGCCACTTCCCCGTTCCGCCTCAGATTCCCCACGGCACACGGAAGGCAGGTTGCAAAAGCGCCGCAGCCCCGGAGTCGTTCTGAATCGTCTCTGTGTCAGGATCCCAATGAATCACACGCCCTGTCTGGATGGCGATATGCCCAAGATGCCCGAGACTCGCCGAGCGCTGGGCAGCCTCCGCCGTGGCGATCGGCTCACGGCGCGTCCGCACACAGTCTATAAAGTTCTGCCAATGGTCGTCGCTGCGGTAAATCTGCGTTTCCCCTTCTCCGATGACCTCGTCCAAAACAGCAGGATCCGAGGCTTCGATAGAGCCACCGCGCACACCGCCACGAGGACGCGTGACAGCCAGCCAACCGCGCTCGCCGTAAAACTTGGCACCGGCCCAAAATTCCGACGAAATAGACAACACCACCCCGTTGGCATAGGTGCACTCGCACTGGTATTTGTCTTCTACGTCGTAAGGCGGCGTAGTGGCAAACACACCCGAGCCGGTGATCTTCACCGGGCCGGTAGCATCCAGCCCGAGCGCCCATTGGGCGATGTCGCCGTGGTGCCCCACCCAGTCCATGAGCTTGCCGCCACCGTAGTTGAGCACCCAGCGCCAGTTGCTGTGCGTGACCCGTGAGTCGTAATCCGTCCACTGCGCCGGGCCGACCCAAAGATCGTAAGCGAGGTGGGCGGGCGGCTTGCCGATGTCCGCCGGGCGGGCGCGAAGCTCGCGCGTGCCGCTGTAAGTGCCCACCTCCACGCGGGAAATTTTGCCAAGCCTCCCATTGCGCACCAGCTCCGCAACGCGGCGGAAACTGCCGATAGAGCGCTGCCAGCAACCCGTCTGCCACACGCGCCCGTGCCGCTTCACCGCATCCACGATAGCCCGCCCCTCGGCGAGCGTGTGCGCGAGCGGCTTTTCGCCATACACATCAATACCGGCGCGCAAAGCAGCCACCGCCATGATGCCGTGCCAGTGATCGGGCGCAGCGAGTATCACGGCATCGAGGCCGGCCTTTGCAAACATCTCCCGGAAATCCTCGTAGCCGCGTGTCCCCTTGGCTTCGTAATGCTCGTCCACGCGGCGCACCGCTTTGGCCAGCCGCTTGGCATCGGTGTCGCAGACGGCCACCGCCTGCACACCGGACAACGGCAGACAGCGCTCGAGATTCACCATGCCCTGGCTTGTGCCCACGAGACCGAGCGTGACGCGGTTGCTCGGCGCGACAGCACCATCGCGCCCCAAGGCACGCGCCGGAATGATCGCAGGGAAGACAGCACCAGCCGCCAACGCCATGCCTGCGTTACGCAAAAAAAGGCGGCGGGAAATGCAACTGGCGGTGAAAATGTCTTCGACCATGGGTGTTGGGAACAGGAACAGCACGGGCTTGTTCCCGGACATCCCCTGAGGCGGAGTTGCTTATCTCATGAAAATCCGGCGACTTCATGAGCAAACGGAAAGGTTTTTGCCAATAACGCCAAAGGCACCCGCCTTACTTTGATTGCCCAAAGAACTTCGACAATGCCTCTTCGACTTTTTCCGCTTCTCTTAAATCCGCGAACAGCACCTTGCCATCTAAATCAATGAACAGAAAATTGTGAAAGCGAATTTTCGCTAACAGGTAGTTTTGGCTTCTTTTGTTGCTCTTTCTGATACGCTTCGTAATCCGCATCAAAATTCAAATCTCCCAAATCCAGCGGTTCTTTCATAAATGTTTTTCCGGAATCCAGTTTTACTTCAAAAAAACGCTTCACCGGAAACGGATCCACAAGTTCCAAAACATATTTTCCGGGCAACACATTTTTCAAAAGAAAAAAGCCATCTTCTGACATCTCATTCATTTCGAAATTCCGGGTTTGAAAACGTTCTTTTCTTTCAAAAAATCGAATATCTTTGGCGTCCATTTCTTCCTCCGTCAAAGTTTCATCATCTTTTCCCAATTTTGTATCAGAAGTGGACAAAACCTCCGGGAGTTCCTCAATATCTGAACGTTCTATATAGACATAGGTGGAATCCTTTTTTCCTTTCAGCTCTGCAGGGATAATCAAACGCCCTTTGACTGGACGCCCGATGAGGCCTAAATAAACTTTATTGTTCTTTCCTTCAATTACCCGAATTGTTTTGGAGCCTCCCCCGTCCTTAATGGAGATACTTGCAAGGCCAGGGACTGCATGTTTAATCTCAAAATTTCCGTTTTCATCCACAATAGCAACTTCCCTGATGGAACCGTCATCCCGCGGATGTGCGTTATTCCAGAGCACTAAACGGTTGATATAGGAATAAGTAATCTCGATTCCCGAGTTTGGCTTGTTTCCGGCAAAAGCTTTCCCGCGTATCGTTTGCCAGGGAGTCAAAACAACGGTCATTCCATTTTTCAAATCTTTAGAATAAAATGTTTTGTATCCGTCTGGATGTAAAAACGACAAACGATAATTTTCTTTGGTTTCTGAAATCAAAAATGTCCCGTCTGAATTGGAATTTGAAAAATTAACACGTCCACTATAGAGACTTTCGTCCAAAGATTTTCCATTAGAGACCAAAATCGTTGGATATCGCATGAACTGATCATCTTCCTCAAAGCCTTGTATGATATGGACATCCTTGAGTGCTTCCCCTTTGGAATTTTTGATTGTAATCAATGTCTCCCCTTCTTGCAGTTTGCGTGTCCCTTTCTTTAATTTAATGACAAGTTTATGCTCTTTTCCGTCCGATTCTATAATCTCCGACATCTCTGAAGTATAGCCATCCATTCTCACACGAAAAATATACTCTTGCTGACGATCTTCTACGACAATGTTGAAGACACCTGTTGGGGAAACTTTAAGATTAGTGCGTTCTTTGTAGTATTTTCTATTCCTTTCATCACTCGGCCAAACGACGATTTTTTCCCCACACCGCCTCCATCCTAATTCAAGTTTGTAATTTTTGAGTTCCTCGCCTGTCTCGGAATCTACGACTCTTCCGGTAACTTTCGTTTCTCCGATCATCACGATTCTATTCTCTTTTCCGGCTTTGAGAGGGACATCCCCGTAATATGAGAA
The DNA here is from genome assembly GCA_031284845.1 of Puniceicoccales bacterium. GTDB lineage: Bacteria > Verrucomicrobiota > Verrucomicrobiia > Opitutales > UBA953 > CALNBE01. The sequence continues at coordinate 17,051 of JAITXH010000136.1, forward strand.
ATTTTTGTGCCTGAACCCAAATAACACAATGTCCGCAGGCATATTTTTCACTTCAAATCTTCCCTGTGAATCACTCTCCGATCTATAATGTATACTTCTGCGTTTACGCCAGCCGTCTATGTTTATCTGGACTTCGGGAAGCGGCTTTCCGTTCACATCCACCAGCACACCTTTTATTGCGTGGGCAGGTTGTAACGTGAACTCGATGTGCGCAGGCTTCTCGGCATCTTCAACGATTTTCATATCCGGCGCAAAACCTTCCGGTGTTATTGTGAAATGAGCGGGAGAACTTCTGACGGCATAAGAAAACTCCCCTTTTTCGTTGGTTATCTCCGGGGGAGTCAGAAAGCTGGGACGATCATGCCCAATATAAACAGGAACACCTGCCTTCGGTTTTCCTCCGGTATCCCGGACGATTCCCGTAACGCGCACTCCGTCTGAAATCATCACCGTCTTTTGTTTCCCGGCCAGAAGATCGGGAATGGACGCACATTCTTCAAATTCAAAGCTTCCATCGTGCGTATCTTTTGAGGAAGAAAAGTAATTATGGTGGTAAACTCCGATATGAAGCTTTTTTACATCGGCGAACATTTTTTCACAAGTCCATACTCCATTTGCATCAGTGGTAAATGTCCAATCTTCGACCAGATTTCCGGTGTAATTACAGGCATCCACGTTGGAAATCGGAAGCAAAAAAACCGTAGCACCCGCGATGGGTTTGCCTTTCTCGTCCACGACCAGCCCGCTGACTTTTACTTTCGGAACGGAGGTGAAATTTAATTTGTTTTGAAGAAGCGAACGCGCTGCGGCTTTGGCGTCTGCGCCGCGCAAATCGTTGGCTTTGATTTTACCGTCCGCGCCGATAAACCAAACCGAGGGAATGGCGTTCACGCGGAACTTTTGGGCGATCTCGCTTTTCCATGAGCCGACGCTGTGCCCTTGTGTCCAAGGCATATTGTTTTTGGCGGTGTAGGCCTTTGCGGTTTCCGGGGCATCGTCAATGCTGACGCTCAGGACGACAAAACCCTTGTTGCCGAGTTCATCGTGGATGGCGCGAAGAGTGGGAATTTCGGCGATGCACGGGCCGCACCATGTGGCCCAAATGTCGAGGAGCACGGGCTTGCCTCGAAATTCCGAGAGGCGGTGTGCTTTGCCGTCGAAGTCGGTGAAAGAAAAATCAGGGGCATCCTCGCCGACCTCCGGTGCCTTTGGGACAGCAGCAGCGGAAGCGTTTGAGAATGCGCTCAGCAACGATAGCAGCGTTGCAAAGAGAAATGCGGAGAGAAGACGGTAAAGAGAAGAGACGTTTTTCATGGGAGATAAGAACTTCCGAAGTGTGAAAACAGATTTTTGGCAGATCAAGGCTTATCTCTACTCACAGATTATGCGCTGTGTGCTCAGGGTGCCGCAATCAGGGAGCGGCGGCGTCCTCGCCGCTGTGAGGCCTTGAGCGCGTCTC
>JAITXH010000142.1 GCA_031284845.1 Puniceicoccales bacterium
TTCACGTAGTGGCCGGCACCGTTTTCGCCGATGTAGGTGGCGCAGGGGACGCCGCCTTTGACGGGCTTGCCGGCGACGGCACCGACGAGGGGCTTGCCGGTGGTCTTGTCCACTTTGGCCGCGATGGCGTTCCAGATTTTTTCCAATTCTTTGTAGGCGGCTTTGTCGCCACCGGGCATGAGCGCCGGGCCGAAGCGTGCGCCTTCTTCGCCGCCGGACACGCCGGAGCCGATGAAGCGCAGGCCTTTTTCGCGCAGCGCTTTTTCGCGGCGGATGGTGTCCGTCCAGCGCGAGTTGCCGCCGTCTATGATGATGTCGTCCTTGCTGAGCAACGGCACGAGGCTGTCTATGACGGCGTCGGTGCCTGAGCCAGCTTGCACGAGGAGGACGATTTTCCGGGGGCGCTTGATGGACTGCACGAAGTCCTTCAACTCGGCGTAGCCGGTGAGTGCGCCGGGGGTGTTGGGGTGCTTGGCGACGAAGGCGTCTGTCTTCTCGCGGGTGCGGTTATAGACCGAGATGGCAAAGCCGTGGTCGGCGATGTTGAGAGCCAGATTTTGGCCCATGACGGCGAGGCCGATGAGGCCGATGTCGGATGGCATGGAATTGTGTGTGTGTTGGTGTTGAAAAATAAAAGGCAGCGATGAAAGCGAAGGGAGGGAAATGCACAAATACGAAATCACCCTTTCACCGGGAGTGGTTCCAATGGCTCCGCACGCGGACAGGCGCGGGGGATGCGCACGGTGGGGCGTGCCCAGAAAACGGCGTTGGCCAGGACGCGCTGGACGTTGGCGTCGTGGTAACTTGGATACGTCTCGTGTCCGGGGCGGAAGTAAAAGATGCGCCCGTTACCGCGCTGCCAGGTCGCCCCGCTGCGGAAGACTTCGCCTCCGGTGAACCATGAGATGAAAATGACGTGCTCGGGTTCCGGTATGCCGAACGGCTCCCCATACATCTCTTCAGCGGGCAGTTCGAAGTGCTCAGGCAGTCCGGCGGCGATGGGGTGAGAGCGGTTCACCACCCAGAGGCGCTCCTTGTCTGTCGCTTCGCGCCATTTGAGCGAGCAGGTGTCGCCCATGAGCGCCATGAATATTTTGGATTCGTGTGCGGAGTGCAGCACGATCATGCCCATGCCTTCGAGGACGCGTGCATGCACGCGCCGCACGATATCGTCGCTCACTTCGTGGTGCGCCATGTGCCCCCACCAGATGAGGACATCCGTGGCGTCCAACACGGCCTGCGTCAGGCCGTGTTCGGGTTCGTCGAGGGTGGCTGCACGAGTCTCGACACCGGGATGCTTGCGCAATGCAGCGGCGATGGCCTCGTGGATGCCATCGGGATAAATCGCGGCGACGGTAGCATTTTTCTTTTCATGCCGGTATTCGTTCCAGACTGTGACGCGAATAGCGGCTGTGGTGGTGGTTGTGCTCATGCGCGTTGGGTGAATCAAGCGGCGCTGATGTTTTTTGAAACGTGCGGACGCTTATTTCGACGCAGGTCCGATTTTGATGACCGAGCCGGGTTTTTGCGGCGGGTTTATGGCAAGCTCTGTCAAAATTTGCCTGGTCAGGTGTTCGGATATCGCGTGTTTGTAAAAATAGGCCCAAGTGTGGACGCTGCGCGGACGCGTATATTCGGGGTCGCGTTGACCGTTGTCCGGATTTTGCGCCACGCCTTTGGGGTAGCCGAGGTAGTGACGCACGACGTCGTCAATCTGGTGCAGCCATTCGTGCAATTCCATTTCACCCCAGAGTTCGCCGCGCCCGACGAAAGGATAATCGTCTCCCCACGGGATCATGATGTAGCCGACGCCACCGAATTCGCGCACGCGCCCGACTGTTGCCGCTGTCCAGAACGGGCGTGGCAGACTCTGCCCGTCACCTTTGCGGTATTTGGCGTAAGAAATAATCGTGTCGTATTTTTTCTTGGCCAATTCTTTTTTGGCCGCAGGCAACGCATCGTGGACGTCCACAGAATATTTGCCGCCACGGGCGGTGAGTTGTTTTAGAGGTTCGTCCACTACGACAGCATCAATGTCGAGCAGGACAAGGCCGCTTGAAAATTCGAACACCAGATCGCGCCATCCGGCGAGTTCTTTGGCGATCGTGGCAAGATTTTCAGGGTTCATCACTTGATGGTATCGGACGGAGCTTCCGGCTGCGCCCTGGATGTCCACTTCTTTGTAAATGAGGGCTAGCACGTTCCAGACATGCGCCTTGGCCGGGTCGGTGTTGGGCTGCACTTTCGGGCGCAATTCCCGGATGCGGGTGCGGGCGGCATCACGGTCTGCTTCCGTGCAGCTCGTGCGGTCAATGACGCGTTCCCACGCCGTCAACGCCTCGGCAAACTTGCCTGCGGTTTCGGCTTCTTGAGCCTGTTTTTTTGTCGCGGCATAATCCAGCGCTTCGGCGGGAGCTTTCCAGTCTCCGGCGGGTTGGAGCGCCGACGCCGATGCCGGGACTTTTAACGGGGGTAGAGTAAGCGTTCCTGCTTGAGAGAGCGGGAGTGCGGACAGACTCAAAAGTGCCGCGAACGCGGCGAGTTTCAATGACTTCATGTGAGAAAATTTCAGAGGTGACTGCTTCAGGAAAAAGACCTGTTTTGCTCGCACTAGTGACACTGGAGCAGGGTAAATGTTTCTGCTTTTGCGCTTGGCGGCGCATGCGGCGCTTGTGCTTATTTCCAGTAATCCTCAATCCAGGGAGTCGGGCGCACATGGCGGAGCCAGCCCCGTCCTTTGCCGATGACGGCGTCGTCGGGATTGGGCAGACCATGAAAGACGACCACTCTGGCTCCCGCGGGCAGGCTCGGCGTCAACCAGTAGTTCAAGGGGAATTTGGGCATGCACCCGTATTTGAAACTTACGCACCAGCTCTTTGGCCAATAGGTCAATTTCCCTTGTTTGTGGATTTCGCGGGAAAGGTATGCCTGCTCATTGCGCACTTCCCGTTTGATGCGGTCGGTATTGGCCACGAAGTTATCGAGGATGTCGGCATGAGCGCCCGCCTCGAAGCGATATACCGAGGAGTTGCCCGTGATGCGCCACGGCTTTTGCCAGTCATGGATAATGCAAAACTCGCCGGGGTGTTCAAAAAAACAATCCAGCGGGCCGACGATCACCACATCTATGTCGAGAAACAAGGTGGGGCCGCTCAAGTCGGACAGCGGCGCATTGAAAGTGGAGAGCTTGCGCCAGCCGCGTTCCTTGTCGGGCGGCAGCGCCATCGCTGGCAGGGGCTTGACTTCGATGCCTCCATGCAGGCCGGCGGAGTCGTCGGTGAAGCAGACGAAACGATGGGGCAGGGAGAGGTTCCGGCGCACCATGGAATACAGCTTGTTGACGAACTCGGGGCCGTATTTCGTGCCCCACTTCATACAAATCACATTGGCCATTGGTAAGGCACTTAGACGGAAATCCGGCTGTGTAAAGCGTTCTCCATTTTGGCTGGGGTGTTGCGGGTGGCTCAGTCCACAGGATCAATTGTCACCGTGAGGGAGTGGGTATCGCTTTGGGAAACGGGGTAGGGGATTCCCGGACGGACAAAGAGGGATGAGCGGAGTTCTTCTGTTGCAGTGGTAACGCGTTGGGAGCCCAAGTATCTTGTGAATGAATATTCCAGCTTTGCAGTGCCGTCGTCAGACGGACTCAGTATCCCGGAAAAGGACAATCCCAAGTCTGCCCCAGGCTTCCTCAGAGAGACATGGTTTCCGATAGTGCTGGTGATCGTGGCCTCTGTAGAAATGCCATTTTCAGTCCAGACCAGTTTTATCCGGTAATTTTTCCCGGCTGCAAAAGCGCTCGTTGATGTGGGAAGTGTTGGCTCCGGCGCAGGAACGATTTTGAGAACATATTGCTCTTCAGTGTTTTGATATATCGGATAAGCGACACCGGGTTTTAGCAGGAGTCGTGAAGAACGTCCGTCCCGTCCAGACAGGTAACTTAATGCTAATGTGCCGTCTGCATATGTTGTAAGCGCAGCATTGAAGTTGCCAGCAGAGGCACGGTTTGGGGATTGCTCAATGTTATTGCCAAAAAAGTCGAACAGGAGAGATGTTTCTTCTCCCGCAAACACGGTTCGCGTGTTTGTTTTACCGTCATATTTTTTCTCCAGCGTTAAGAGGTAATTTTTCTTCGGCGGCGTGGGGGTTTCCCCCTGTTTTACTATCGGGCTATCGGGCGATTTTGTGATTTGGATGGAGTAATTGCGCCCGTCACTGGAAAACAACGTGCTGGCCTTGCCGGGGGTCAGGAGGATTTCGCCCTTTCCACTCTCTGATTCAAAAGTGGACCGGGGTATGCCTCCTATTACTGACCTGTTGATCTTTGGAAGATATCTCTGAAACGAATAACTCAATTGCAAACTGCCATTCTGCTCGAGCAATGTTCCCGTCAGAGAGGCGCTAGGCGTTGATTCGGCAAGTGAGAGCGCCACTTGAAAAGCAGATTTTGCTGTGAAGACCGAGCTTTTCTGCGTTTTGGCTCCCTCGCTGAAAGAAAAAACAATCTCGTAATTTTGAGAAAGCAGAACGCCCCCTTCGGAGCTTGGTGCCCTGAGTGCTCGCGCCGTGCGCGGTCGCACGACAGACTGTGGAACGCCTTCTTGCGCGATGGTGTCCTCCCCGCGGGATGCTCGCGCCGCACGCTGTCGTGCTGCAGATGGCGACACTTGCGCATCACGCCGTGTTGTCCTCCTTGGCTGCGGCTCCGTATTGTCTTCGGACTGCGCAATGGCAGAAATGCCGGAGGAGCAGAGGGTGAGGGCTAATGCAATAAACAAGTGTTTTTTCATGACGAGATGGGAGTATTGAAGATGGATTCGTCGCCGATTGTGTCGACATCGGAGAGGAGGGCAAGGTTCCTTCTCTGAGAAATCTCCTGCTTTTTCCGCTTCCCTCCGCCCTTGCTTTTTGCATTGTCCCCGCCTCTTAACACGATTCAGCTTTTCAGACCAATGGCCGCCGAACTCAAGGACACTCTCAACCTCCCGCAAACCCCGTTCCCCATGCGCGCGAACCTCACCGGACGCGAACCCGCCCGCATCGCTCATTGGGAAAAAAACACCCTCTACACCCGCATCCAACAACGCCCCGCGCCCAACGG
>JAITXH010000193.1 GCA_031284845.1 Puniceicoccales bacterium
TCGTTACCGAGGATGAACTTGATCTGCGACGGGAATTGCCCTTCGGGGGCAGTCTCGGGCACGAGATTGGTAATGGTCGTAGTGGTGGTGGTTTCGGGCATGGCGACGAAAAGCAGAAAGCAGACGGGTGAAATGAGGGAGTTTTACATGTCTGAGAATCTAAAAAAAAAGGACTTGCGCATTTTGAGGAAATCCCCACGGTGTCGCCCCCTTGTCTTTCAACGGGACAGTAGCTCAATGGTAGAGCAGTTGCCTTTTAAGCAATTGGTTCCGGGTTCAAATCCCGGCTGTCCCACCAATTTTAAAAAGCCGTCCTCCGGTTTGCGCAATCCACTGGGCCATTGGGTTTGCGACGGGCGCAGAATATCGTTCTGTTTTCTTACGCTACATACGGCAGCATCGCGGCGATGAAGCGCAAGTCCCTTTCGGAAAGGGAGTCTTTCGGGAAGCGCACCTTCCACGTTATCTTGTAGGCTTCCAGTAATGCCGCCCGTTTTGCGGAATCCGTATGCGCGAGCGCGATGTCCACTTTTTGTGCACGGACTACGGAAGAGAGCGTCTGTGTGAGCGCCTTCACATGCGCTTGCGTGGTAAAGAAACTCAAATGTTCGCGGGCCAGCTTCTTCACGGGATGGTCTTTGGAAGAGCCGTCGGAGGTGTCGAGATTGAGCGTGCCGGTGTTGAAAAGCATGTGAAAGTTGCCGTCAACAGGCCCGGTGTATTCCGGCCAGGGTTTTTTGTTGGGATGTAGAAACTGCCGCAAATCTTTCGCGGCGGGCTTCTCCATACCAAGATTGCGGACAAGCGTGGAAAAATTTTTCCGCCCGAGTGCGATGTCCTCAGGGTAAGCTGTCCGGGCAAAGGATTCGCCGAGTTGCGCTATATCCACAGAAAGGCCCGGAAACTTTTCTGCCCAATCTTCTCCCGGCAGTTTTTCACCGAGACGCTGATACATGCGAAACATATCCCGCCAGCCGAAGGTCACCGTCGCCGGAGTCGAGGCCGGAACATCCGCAGAAGAGACCACGGGGACAGCAACGATACCGACAAGCAACCCGACGGCGAAAAGCACGACTCGATGAACAAACACAGTTTTCATGGCACCGATTTAACCATGAAGACCTTAGCCTTCAACACCGGATACGACGGCGTTCATCGGAGGAAATCATCCTTTTCGCTCACTTTCGATTTACCATATACGCAGTATAAATACACATTACCACATAAGAGGAATAAATACACATTACTACATCAAAGGAATAAATTGACATGCCCCGAAAAATCCATGTTTTAGCCCTCATGGACTACGCCATCGACACCATGTTGCAATTGCGGATCGCTCTTCGCGATCTGCGCAAACGCTCCTACCTGAATCAAACCGAAGCAGGCAAGCTCATCGGTGTAAGCCAAAGGCGTATCACGCAAATCGAGGCCGACCCGATGAGGACAAGCTTTGACCAACTCTCCCGGCTCGTCGCCGCCTACGGCGGACATTTCCTCATCGCCCCTCCAGTAGCAGGGCTGCTCTCCGAGCCACCACCGCCGCCTTACGGCACATCCCCCGCCTCAAAACCAAAACGTAAAACCAAAGCGGATAAAATCCGCGAATCCATTGAAAACGCCAACTGGTAGAAGTAATGAATCTGCAAGTTCGTTTCCGTAAAACAGGACATCCGACATGACCAAACAACTCAACCTCTGGACCAACGGCATACTGTTGGGAACATGGAGCCTCACTCAACGAGGCGAACACGCTTTCCAATATGCCGACGCCTGGGCCGCCTCTCCGGCGGCACGCTCAATCTCGCTGTCCTTGCCGCTCACTCCGGACAACGCGCCCCGCATCGGAAAGCAGGTCCTCTTCTTTTTTGACAATCTTCTTCCCGACAACGACGACATCCGCCAGCGCATCATGGCAAAGTTCGGCACCGACAGCACACGCCCGATGGATCTCCTCGGTGCCATCGGACGCGACTGTGCCGGCGCGTTGCAATTTCTGTCGCCCGGAGAAATCCCCGGCGACGTAAAGACCATCCGCGGCACACCGCTCACTCCCAAAGGCGTGGAAGCTGAAATCCTCGCCTCGCTCTCCAGTTCACGCGGTATCGCCGGCATGGACAGTGACGCCGCCGACTTCCGCATCTCCATCGCCGGAGCACAAGAAAAGACCGCCCTGCTCTACCACGACAAACATTGGCAACGTCCACTTGGCTCCACGCCTACTACGCACATCCTCAAGCTCCCGCTCGGGCTCGTGGGCAACATGCGCGCCGACATGCGCACCTCCGTCGAAAACGAATGGCTCTGCCTCCAACTCTTCGCCGAGCTTGGCCTCGATGTCCCCGAATCGCGCATCCTGCAATTCGGCGAACAAAAGGTGCTCGTCGTAAAACGCTTTGACCGCGCCTTCATGCCCGAAGGCTGGATTGCCCGGCTTCCTCAGGAAGATTTTTGTCAGGCACTGGGTATCTCCGGCTCGCAGAAATACGAAGCCGACGGCGGCCCCGGCATGAGTGCCATCCTGCGCATCCTTGAGCACAGCTCACGGGCGCAGCAGGACAAACAAGCCTTCCTCACTGCCTGCGTCCTCTTCTGGATGCTCGCCGCCACGGACGGACACGGAAAAAACTTTTCTCTCTTTCACGAACGTGGCGGCACCTACCGCCTCACGCCCTTTTACGACATTCTTTCCGCGTGGCCGATTGTCGGCAACGGGGTGAATAAAATCCACGAGAAGAAACTTAAAATGGCGATGGCCATTCGCTCAAAAAGTCCGCATTGGCGCCACTGGGAAATCCAGCCCCGCCATTGGGACGTAATGGGGAACAAACACGGCATAACAAACGCATGGGACATTCTCGCCACCCTCGCCGAAACTATTCCCGCCGCCATCCAACGCTTGCAACAACGCCTGCCTCCGACATTTCCTTCAGCACTCGCCGACGCGATTTTCAAAGGAGTGCTCGGCTGCGTCTCTACCCTTCGCCATGGATTGACGCACCGGGAACAAGCAGAAGGCGACGCGTTTGCGTTTTCTGTCGCGTCGCGGGGCACACGTTCCTTTTGATGAACCTGCATATTTCATGGAAGACGATTACCAAAACTGGATGCGCCGCGCTCTGACGCTGGCCAAGCGAGCTTGGGGCAACACACACCCGAACCCGCATGTCGGCGCGTTGATCGTGGAAAGCGGCGTGATCGTCGCAGAAGGTTGGCACGAACGCGCCGGAGATGCTCATGCGGAAATCAACACCCTGCGCGCACTGGGGCGTCGGCCCAAACCCGGAGCCACGCTCGTCGTCACTTTGGAGCCGTGCTCCACGCACGGGCGCACCGGTGCATGCACAACGGCACTTCTCGACGCGGGCATTTCCCGCGTAGTCGCAGGAACCGCCGACCCCTTTCCTGCGCACTGCGGACGCGGGTTTGCGTTGTTGCGCGAAGCGGGCGTGGAAGTTGTCTCGGGGGTGCTCGCCGGAGAATGTGCCGACCTGAACTTGATTTTCAACCACCGCGTCACGCACGGTGAGCCGCTCGTGGCACTCAAGACCGCCACGACGCTCGACGGGCGCATCGCCACGCGCACCGGACAATCGCAATGGATCACGGGTCCGGAAGCGCGAGCGGATGTTATGCGTTGGCGGCGTTATTTTCCGGCTATCG
>JAITXH010000194.1 GCA_031284845.1 Puniceicoccales bacterium
AGGATGACTTCTGCGGGATGCTCCAGTTCTTGCAGGATGCGCGAGCAGACAACCCAATCGGCGCTGTTGTCAGGCAACTTGCAAAGGGCATCAAAAATGTCCCCCTGGATGACATTGACCCGCCGCTCCAGACATTGGAGGATTTTCTCCGGGTTGCGCTCAATGCCAAATCCCTTGACTTGCTTTTCCGCTGCGAGGCGTTCGAGCAAGAGGCCGCGCCCGCAACCGAGGTCAATGACGGAATCGTTTTTTTTGATCCAGCGCATAAACACCGGAATATCGGTGTCACGCTTGATAAAGCTGCGTTGAAAAGACATTTAAAAACACAAAATGAGCGGTGAATGGCGGTGAATTTCTCAGCCTACGGCATCGAGAAATGCACGGACGGTCTGATGTAACAAGGGTGAGGGCAACAAAAACGAATCATGCCCGTCGCTGGAGTCCACTTCGACGTAAGCGGCATTTTTTCCGGCGCGAAGCATAGCGAGTGCAATTTCCCGGTTTTGCGCGGGGGGATACAGCCAGTCTGAGGAGAAGCCGACCACGAGTGCCCGCGCTTTCATGGGCGCAAAGGCGTCTTCCAATGCCCCTCCGCCCGCGAGGTCAAAGCGGTCTATGGCCTTCGTTATATAAAGGTAGGAATTGGCGTCGAAGCGGTTGACAAACGAGTGCCCTTGATGCCGCAGGTAGCTCTCCACTTCAAATTCGACACCAAACGGTCCGGCGCCTGCCGAATGCGCCTTCCGCTCGCGCCCGAATCTACGCTCCAGGCTCTTTTCGGAGAGGTAGGTGATGTGCGCCAGCATCCGGGCGACGGCGAGGCCGGCCCGCGGGCCGTTCTCCACGGGGTAGCGTCCATTTTGCCAGCCGGGATCCTGCAAGATGGCGATCCGCCCGACTTCGTTAAAAGCGATGGCCTGTGTATTTTGCCTGGCTGCGCAGGCGAGCGCGATGACGCACCGGACGGCGTCGGGATACTCCGTCCCGAAGAGCAGGCTCTGCATGCCTCCCATTGAGCCGCCTATCACGGCGTGCAGGCGCTCGATGCCGAGTGCGCGCACGAGGCGATACTGGGCACGCACCATGTCGCGCATAGTGAGCTGCGGGAAATCGAGTCCGTAGGGGGAGCCGGTAAGCGGATTCACCGACCCCGGCCCGGTGCTCCCCCGGCAGCCGCCGATGCAGTTGACGCCGAGGACGAAATAGCGGTTCGTATCGAGTGGACGCCCCGGCCCTACGATCGAGTGCCACCAACCGGGCTTGCGGTCTTCTGCCGTGTAGCGCCCGGCGACATGGTGGTCTCCGCTCAATGCGTGGCAGACGAGAATGGCGTTGGAGCAATCGGCGTTGAGCTTGCCGTAAGTCTCGTAGCAGAGTTTGAAGGAGGGGATGCTTCCGCCGAGTTCAAAAGAAAACGGCTCGTTGAAGGCGAAGCTGCTACAGGAAACCAGCCCCACATCGGAGCCTTCAAGCGAAGAAAAGTTAGTATTGTCGTCGGTCATGCCGTCGGGAAAGAGGGAAAACATGATTTGAAAAAACGGGGAAACGGAAAGAATGAAATACAAGCATCTCTGCCCTGCCCTACGCGCTTTGTCTTGACTGTGCGCCCCCCTCTTGCTTTGCCAGCACCCATGCGAATTGCTCTCACAGGAGGTATTGCCTGTGGAAAATCCACTGCCGCCGCCCTGTTCGCCAAGCATGGTTGCGCCGTCATCTCCACCGACGCCATTACCCACGAAGTGCTCAACGACCCGGCCATGCTCGCCCCGTTGGGCAAGCAGTTCGGCGCGGGTATCCTTCTTCCCGGTGGCAGCATCAACAGGCGCGTGCTCAGCCAAATCGTCTTTGCCGACCCGCAGGCCAGAGCTGCCTTGGAAGCACTCGTCCACCCGGAAATCAACCGCCGCTGGCGGGAGCGCATGGAACGTGCTTCCGCTCCACTCCGGCTGGTGGAAATCCCTTTGCTTTTTGAAAAAAAGCTTGAACAAGAGTTCAATAAATCCATCTGTGTCCATTGCACACGAGAAACGCAACTGTCCCGAATGGCGTCCCGTGGGTTGAGTGCCGAAGAGGCGCAAGACCGATTGGATGCCCAATGGCCGGTCGAAGAAAAATTGAGACGGGCACATTTCTGTCTTTTCAACGAAGGCAATCTCCTGTTTCTAGAACAACAAATCCTAATCCTCATGAGTCGCGTCGCCTGAATATCGCGACAATCTCCAAACTTTTTTTTTAATTCCCGTTACACAAGTATGATTGACGCCGAAACTTCGGCTTCCGAATTTAACGAAGCCATCCCGCCCCCGCTTTCCTCCAAAAAGCGCACCTCACGCAAAACCGCCATCCCTACGGATGATGGTCTTGAGCCAGACAGCAGCGCCTCCAAAGCTCAGATAAAAAAACGTGCCTATCACAGGAAAAACGCGCCCGCCGATACAGCCACCTTGCCTCTGTTGCCCGCGGCAGAACCTCAAGCAGTAGCGGTGCCCGCTCCGGCTCCGGCCCCAATACCGCCCCCCGCCCAAACACCGCCCCCCGCTCCGCCCCCGGCAGCTCCAGCCCCCCAGCCGCTTCCTGTGCCCGAATTCAAAGTCGTCGGCGAAGACGATGAACCGGCACCCGTGCGAAACAAGCCGGAGAACACAGAAGTCTTCGTATTCGACCCCACTAAAATCATCGCCCAATTTGCCCCCGCAACTCCCTTGGACACTCCGCCGCCCCTTCATTCCGGAGCGGACATCGCTGCTGAAGTAGCAGCAGCCCAACCTATTGTGGTCGAAGA
>JAITXH010000204.1 GCA_031284845.1 Puniceicoccales bacterium
GCTTCCTTTACTGGACAAGCTCGAACCATTCTTCGGCGCAATCGCGGTCTTTCTTGTCGAAAAGTGCGTTGGTAATCTGATCTATCAACCGCAATGCCCCCATGTAGCCCACCGTGGGATAAAAGCGGTGCCCTACCCTGTCCAATATCGGGAAGCCGACGCGCACCAATGGGATGTCTTCTACCCGGGCAATGTATTTACCATAAGTGTTTGCTACGATTAGATCCACTGGTGCGTTCTTAATCCACTGGTGCAATTCAAAGAAATCTGCCTGTTGCTTGATTTTCGCATCGGGCACCACGGGATCGAGCAGCTCGTGGAGGCGTTTTTCAAAATGATTTCCCAAGCTGCCCGTGATGACATAGACTGGCTTCATCCCGAGTTCCAAGAGGAAGCGCACGATGCTGATAACATGATCGGGATCCCCGGCGACGGCCACGCGCTTATTGTGGTAGTATTGTTGCATATCGCTGATGGCGTCTATCACGCGGGCACGCTCTTCCTCGATAGCGGGATGCACCGCACCATCGGGTGCAAACGCACGCAAGGACTGGATCAACTCGTCGGTGGCGGAAACGCCAATGGGCAATTCAAAAAGCTGCGCAGGGACATTGTGCTTGGTCTCAAGAGTAAGCGCTCCGGGATGCCCTGTGAAATGGCCAAAGCCGAGAGTGGCCATGCTATCGCCCGTGGAGCGGATTTCGGGCAGCGTAGTTCCGCCACGCGGGAACATCTCGTAGCTGCCATCAAGCCCGCCATCGAGCACGCCGGAAGTGTCCGGCAAAATGACCGCAGGCACCTTCATCAATGTGGTGAGGCGGCGGAATTCGCGCATGTCGGCAGGCTCCACAAAGCCGGGTATGATGTTGATCTGATTCTTCACCTCGCCGGACTTTTCCGAAAGATACCGGATAATCGCCGACACCATATTGGCAAAACCGACGATGTGCGAACCGACGAAACTCGGCGTGTTCGCATGGATGACAACCTTGCCCGGAGGAACAACACCCTCCTCTATCGCACGCTTTACGATGGTGGGAATATCGTCGCCGATGACTTCGGAAAGACAGGTGGTGTGGACGGCGACAACATCCGGATTGTAAATGGTGAAAATGTTTTTGAGCGCCTGCGTAAGGTTGGCGAGACCGCCGAACACCGATGCCCCTTCTGTGAAGGAACTGGTCGTGGCGATAACAGGCTCCTTGAAGTGGCGCGTGAGGTGCGAGCGATGGTATGAGCAGCACCCCTGCGAGCCATGGCTGTGCGGCATGCAACTATGAATACCCAGCGAGGCATACATGGCGCCAATGGGTTGGCAGGTTTTCGCGGCATTTATGCGCAGCGCTTTTCGTTCGACGATTTCGGCTGTTGTTCCGTTAAGCATGGTGTGTGAAAAAATGGTTTTGTTCGCCCGCAAGTGATGCGAGTGCCCTGTCTCAAGCAACGGCGGTGCCAAGTTCTGAAAACAAATCCTTAAAACGCCTTATCTATTGGTTATTATGTTGATAAAAAAAATTTATCCGAAAAAGCAATTAAGCGCCTCCTCCCGGCGCTGGCGAAAAGTTACCATTACGTCGGCAGAGCAAGGCATTCCTACAGAAACGTAGCCCGTCCGTTTACCGGGAAAATGAACACGGAGACCAGCCGCCTTATTTCCTGAAAAACGCTGGCTGGACTTGCTTCAAGCGGGTGTCTCCTTTTTCTTTTCCCAATGCAACAACCAGCATTTCGCGTGGGCATCGGTTACGACATCCACACCCTCAAAGCCGGGCGCCGCTGCGTGCTAGGCGGAGTCCACATCCCCTCGGAGGTCGGCCCGGACGGGCATTCCGATGCCGATGTGCTTTGCCATGCCATAGCCGACGCCATCCTCGGTGCGGCAGGGCTGCGCGACATCGGGTATTACTTTCCCAACACCGACCCTGCCTGCAAAGGCATGAACTCGCTGGACATCCTGCGACGGGCGGAGGCGGAAGCGAGAAAGCTCGGTTACCAGATCCAAAACATAGATGCCGCCGTGATCGCGGAACGCCCCAAACTATCTGCGCACATCGCCGCCATCAAGACCAGCCTGGCCACCACGCTGGGCATCCCTGAAGACTGCGTCGGAGTGAAGGCCACCACCAACGAAAAGCTGGACGATCTGGGCGCAGGTCTCGGCATCGCCGTTCACGCGGTTTGCCTGCTCGCCCGCGTGTCCTAAGAGGATGCGGGCTTGCCGGGCGGACTGATTTTTTGTTGGCCTTTGCGGGAATGATTTCCAAGCTCCGCCCTCCGGTAACATCCACACTACACTAATATCCAATGGAAAAAACACTCATCATCCTAAAGCCGGACTGCATGGAAAAACGCCTCGTTGGCGCTGTGCTTGATCGCTTTCAAAAAGCCGGTTTTGATCTGATCGCCGCCAAACTGATTCGCTTTGACGACACGCTCTTGAAGGAGCACTACGCGCATATCGCCACGCGTCCGTTTTTCCCGGAGTTGGCAGCATTTATGAGTTCGCGCCCAGTGCTGGTCGCGGCATTTCAAGGGGAAAACGTCATTGCCCGCGTGCGTGAATTGCTTGGGCCGACTGACTCCAAAAAAGCCCCCAAGGGCACAATTCGCGGGGACTTCGGCACCGATGTCAGCGTGAACATCTGCCACGCCTCAGACAGCCCGGAAAGCGCTGCCGCAGAGATCAAACGTTTCTTCGCCCCGGGCGAGGTCTTCGCCTAAAACCCGCGCCCCGGATACGGGCAGGGGAAGTTCTTATCCGGAAGTGATACTACCTTTGCCTGTTACTTCTTCCCTGCTGCATTTTCGAGAATCTCGTAAATGCGGGCGGTCATGCTGCGCGGGTTATCCAGCAAGCCCGCCGCCAAAAGCGCGTTGTCAAATATTTGCTCGGCGATGAGCTTTGCAAAGGCCGGATCGGTGTCGCGCAGAGCGTCTAATTTGTGGATGAGGCCGTGGCGGGGGTTGATTTCCAACTTCACACTCGGTGCCGCGGCATCGTCGCCATCGCGCCCCATGGCCTGCATCATGCGGCGCATGGTAGCCGTCATAAACTTGTCGGCGTTGAGCGCCACGGCAGGGCTACCCACGAGACGTTTGCCGGCTTCCACGGCAGCGATTTTTTTGCCGGTGCCCTCGCCAAGGCCCGTCTTAATCCACTCGCAAAGGGAGCTGAGGCGTTTTTCGGAGAGAGGTTCGCCGGTGCCCTCGGGAGCGTCGCCGAGATCGAGGTCGGCTTGGTCAGCGGCGGTGAGCGCCTTTTCCTTAAACTGGCCGAGGTGGTTCATCACGAAGTCGTCGGCGGGTTCGTAGAGGAAGAG
>JAITXH010000209.1 GCA_031284845.1 Puniceicoccales bacterium
AGAAATCGGCAATGACATAAATTTTTAAGAACATGCCGGAGCAAAGCCAAAGGTGCCGCGCACCTCCGTGCACACATCCGCTTTGGCGCAAGCCCAAGACGCCACGTTATTTTTTACTAGGGTGTCGCAGCCGGTTCGGATGCTGCGGGAGCGGGAGCAGAAGCTGGCGCGGGAGCCGGAGCGGAATCCGGGGCCGGAGCCGAAGGAGGAACTGGAGCCGGAGCCGGGGGCAGAGCGGTATCTACAGGAGCCGGAGGCGTCGGCGGAGCCGAGATATTTTGCGCAGGCGCAGAGACCGTTGGGGCCGCAAGCCCTTCCAAAGCAGAGCTTTTTTGGTTTTTGTCGCTCGCGAGGAAAATCAGATACAAGCCAAAACTCAGAACGAAGAACACGGCGATCAGCGAGTAGGTCAACTTGCTGAGCACATTGGCCGCATCGCCGCCAAGGGCCGACTCCGCCGCACCGCCGCCGAGCGCCGCGCCCATACCGGCGTTGGTGCTCGGGCGCTGCATTAAAATCGTCAACACTGCGAGCAGGCTGACAAGCACCAACACGAGTGCCGCTGTATATGCCACGTAAATCATAGGGGCGAACAGGAAGCCTGCTTTAAGGGAAAAAACAATGTTTTTTTTCAAAAGTTTACAGTTATCACCCCTTGCGCCACGCCCGCACCGTGGCGACCAGCGCCGCCACATTCTCCACTTTTGCTTCCGGCAGTATCCCGTGCCCCAGATTGAAGATATGCCCCGGCATCCCATCCGCGTCCCGCAACACCGCCTCGACTCCGGCACAAACGGCGTCCGGCGTGGCATTCAACAACACCGGATCGAGATTCCCCTGCAAGGCCACCCCGGGGCCTGCCGCCGCACGCACATCCCGCAAGCGGCAAGTCCAATCCACGCTGATAACGTGCGCCCCTGTCGCCGCCAATACCGCTGCATGGGCTGCCATGCCTTTGGCAAAGACGATCACCGGCACCCCTGGCGGCAAGCCGGCGATCACGCGCTCTATCCAGTCCAGAGACCACTGCTTGTAATCCGCGTCGCCGCACAACGCCCCCCAACTGTCGAAGATCTGCACGGCATCTGCGCCATTCTCGACCTGCATCTTCAGATAATCCACCAACGCGACCGCGAGCTTCTCCATCAACGTGCCAAACACCCCAGGGGCCTCGCGTGCCAGTGCCTTGAGACGCGCCCCGGCGTCAACACTTCCGCCGCCGACCATGTATGTAGCCAGAGTCCACGGCGACCCGGCAAATCCAAGCAGCGCCGTTTCCCCGCCAAGTTCCCGCCGCACAAGCCGCAATGCCTGGGCGACGTAGTCCAGACGTTCGCGCACAGCTCCCGCAGCCAGCGCTTCAATTTGTCCCGCGCCATCCAGCGTGAAGTCCATGCGAATCCCGCCCCCGTCTTTGAAATGATACCCCTGCCCCATTGCTTCCGGGATGACCAGTATGTCGCTGAACACAATCGCCGCATCCAATGCAAAGCGCTGGAGAGGCTGGAGCGTCACCTCGGCGGCCAGCTCAGGAGTGCGCACCAATGTAAGAAAATCGTGGCGGCTCTTGAGTGCACGGTATTCTGGCAGGTAACGACCTGCCTGGCGCATAAGCCACACGGGCGGACGCTCCAAAGAATCGCAGCGGCAGGCGGCAAAAAAACGGTCGCGGGAAGTCATGTGCAAAAAAGTCAATTTGTGTCAGCCTCCGTCAAAACAAAAGGCTAAACTCATCCGGCACCGTGTCCACACTAGGTGGACGCGAGTGGACTGTGTGGACGCGGTGCTAGGGTGGAGTGCTTTTTTAATTTTTAATCTTATATTTTCCTGCCGCCAATTCCACTTGCATTGTGTCGCCCTGCCCTCCCGTGATTCTCACGCCTTCCGCTTGCGCGAGGGGCTTGCCGCTTTCAGTCCATTGCTCAGCTTTCGACGGAAGAGTCACCTTGGCAGTCGTGCCCACAGGCACCTCAAACTCAAAAACGAGCGTGCCATTCTCCTTGCGCCAACCACTCGCAATTTTGCCATAAGGCGATTCCAGAGTCGCGGCAGCAAAGCTGAGATTCTTTATCACCTGCGGACGCAACGTGAACACACGGTAGCCGGGTCCCTCCGAGGAAGGTTCAATGCCGGCAAGCACTTTGACAAACCAACCGGAAATGCCCGTGTAAGAGGTGTGCGTGCGGGCACAGATGTCATTTTTCATTTCCCAGCATTCGGGCCATGTCGTTTCGCCTTTGGCGAGAAAATGCCCGTATCCGGGATATGTTTTTTTGCTCAAAATGCCGTCCACGATTTCATTGAAACGCGGATTCCCGAAAAGCACTTTGAAAAACGGGTAGCGTCCGAAACTGCCGGTGTCAAAAAAGGGATGCTTGCCGAGGAGGTCCTTTTCCAAGTGGGCAAGCACGGCCTTCGTCTCGGCAGCAGGGACGACCCCGGCGTGCAAGGCAAGGGTGGTGCGCACCTGATCGCCGTTGAAATAGACGCCATCGCCTTTGTAGTACCGCTTGTTTATCGCTTCGCGGAGCGCAGTGAGGCGTTCGTGGAAAGGTGCGGCTTCATCGGCCCGCCCCAGTGCACCGGCGATCTTGTCGAAGAGATCCAGATTGAGCGCGAGGATGCCGAGATTGAAATAATAAGGGGCCTCGCCGTCTTTTTCCTGGCGGTGCCCGGGGGCGAGCCAATCGCCTAAAAAGAAGCCCGATCCAGGAGCAGCGGCACCGAATCCGGGCAAGGGTATGCCATCTTTGCCGGCTTTTTTATAGGCAAACTTGAGCCAGTTGCTCCCCGTGGTGAATGCGCTTTCGAGGGCGTCTTTGTCGCCATTGGCCAGGTAGTATTCCCATGCGAGATTGAAGATGGCGCTGGATGAAATCGGGCCACCCCAGGCGCTGCCGTAGGTCTGCGGTGCGGTGTTGGGAATGCGCCCGGTGGGGCCTTGGACATCGCTCCAGTCGCGGATGTTTTTGCGGTAAAAAGCAGCGGAGTCAAAAGCGGGAAGGCCGAGGCCCCATGCGGTGAAGTAGGCTGTCTCGGCACCATAGCCGAGGCGCTCGCGGCTGGGGCAATCCACGGTGACGCCTTCGGTGTTGCACATTTCGTAAGTCCACAGATCGGTCTCGTAAATGCGTGCGTAGTCTTCCGAGGAGGAGGTGAAGGTGCCGGTGCGCGGGGCGGCACTGGTGACGGGCACGGCCACAATGTCGGCGGGCGCGGGCGCGGTTTTCAAACCGGCGATGTGGATGTAGCGTCCATTGAAAAAATTGAAGCGATTGGTGAACGTTTCGCCGTCTTCGCCACGCGCAATGTAGCTTTGCCTCTGGTCAAACTGCTCATCACTGCCCGTGCGGTCGGAGATGCGGATGGTCACGACGGCACCGGGGGCAAGGCCCTTAAACGAAGCCTGGACGAAGCCGGTAAATGCACGCCCCATGTCCACACGCCAGGCGTTGTTGCCGGCGGGAGTGACCTTGACCGCCGGATAGGCGGCGGCGAGACGCGAGGGGTCGGTGAGCTGGGCGCTGAGCGCAGGCCATGTGGTGGTCGTCTTGAGCGGTGCTGTCGCAATGGCTGTGCTCCATGCGGAGTCGTCAAAGGCGGGTTTATTCCAGTCACTTTTTGCGGCGCGCGCGTCCACTTCTTCACCGCCCATGCCACCCATGCGGCGCGGGATTTTTCCGATTTCTCGGCTGTTGCTTTCGGCGCTTTTCCACGTGGTGTCGGTGTGCAACGTAAAGGCTTTTCCGCTTGAGGTGGTGCCGTCGAGTTGGACGAGGAGGGCTTGGTTGAGGTGGGTGTTTTCGCGGTGAATCGTCCAGCCGGGGCCATACCAGACTGCGACGACGTTATCGCCTTTGTGGAGCAGTGCGGTGATGTCGTAGGTGACGTAAAGGAGGCGCTTTTTGTATTGCGAGGTGGCAGGAGCGAGGACGCGGGCATCGGCCTTTTTCCCATTGATGTAAAGCTCGTGATAACCGAGCGAGGCGACATGCGCGAAGGTGGTCGAGGGGGTTTCGGCGAGCGGCAGTTTTTTGCGGAACCAGATGTGCCGTTCAGGAGCGGTGCCCGGATGCTTTATCCACTCGCCTTTCCAGTCTTCCCGCGAGAGCGGCCCGACGGAAAAACGCGCCGCCGCGCTCCAGCCGGACGCCTTGTTGTCGCGATCATACGCGAGCACTTTCCAGTGATAGGCACTGTTGTATTTCAGCTTGGCGCTGTCGCCGCCGAATGGGACGAGGTGAGACTCTCCGGATTTCACCACGCCGCTATCCCAGACATCGCCGGTGCCGGCGGCGAGTTTTTCCGGGGAGCTTGCCACGAGGAGCCGGTAAGCGGTCTGGCGTTGTGCGCGCACGGCGGCATTGGCTTCGTCGGGTTTCCAGCTAAAGCGCGGCGCGGTGGTATCGAGGCCTAGAGGTTCCTTTGATTGTTCAACGCGCAACTCTTTAACGCTAAATGTTTTTGTGGCATCAGTTACCGTGACGTTTGCCGCAGATTGTTCCGATTTTGCGGGCGACGCGCAGTTCGCGGAAAATGCGACTGCGAGCACGAGCGGAAGTGAAAAAAAGCATGTCTTCATAATGAAAAACTGGAGTCAACCGGAGAACTGTTTTGTTCCCCGGCTTGGGAGACAGCTCTGTTTTGTGGCAAGCGAGGCCGTTTCCTCGGCATACTTCGTTGGGGTGCTTAAGGTCTTTGGAGAGTTCCTCGCTATTTTGGGTGGAAAGATGTCTCACTTCGCAATCCCCTGAAAGGGGTAAATGTGTACCGAACGGAGTGAGACATCTTTCTACTCGAAATAGTGAAGGACCCCTTAGAGTCCCACTCGGTGAGGCCGCACATTCCTACTGTTCTGCTGCCATCGGCAGTACGTCGGCCTGATGCCGCCAAAGCTCCGCATAATGCCCGCCTGCGGCCAACAACTCCCCATGCGTGCCGTGCTCCAAAATGCGCCCTTGGTCGAGCACCACGATTTGGTCTGCCTTGCGCACAGTCGAGAGGCGGTGCGCGATCACAAGGACTGTGCGCGACTGGCGCAAGTTGTCCAAGGCACGCTGGATTTGACGCTCGGTGATGGTGTCCACACTGGCGGTCGCTTCATCGAGGATCACGATCGGCGGATTCTTCAAAAGCACTCGCGCTATGGTGAGGCGCTGCTTCTCGCCTTGGCTCAGGCGGACACCTTTTTCACCGATTTGCGTGCGCATCCCGTTGGGCAGGCGGTTCACGAAATCCCATGCGGCGGCGGCTTCCAAGGCAGTCTGCAGCTCGGCTTCGGTGGCGTCTTCGCGGGCGAGCCGCAAGTTGTCCTCCACGGTGCCGTCGAAGAGGAAAGGGTCCTGGGCGACGTGGCCGACGTGCTGGCGAAGGGTGGCGAGGTCGAGGCGGCGGACATCGGTGCCGTTGAGTGTGACGCTGCCCTCACGCACGTCGTAGGAACGCATGAGGAGAGCGGCAATGGTGGTCTTGCCTGCGCCGGTGTGCCCGACGAGGGCGGTGACTTTCCCGGCGGGAATGCGCAAGGTGAAGTTTTTCAAAATATCGCCGCGCCCGTCGTAGGCAAAGGTGACATCGTGCAGCACTGCGTTGATTTCGCCTTGCGGGAATGGATCAGGGGTGGGCGGTGAGGCGACGTCCACCGGATGGTCGAGTATCTCGAAGACGCGCTTGCCGGAGGCTTTCCCTGCGGCGAGGAGTTGGTTGAGGCCGGTCATGCGGGCGATAGGTTCGTAGAGCATGACGGCATACATGTAGAAGGCGATCAGCTCGGGAAAACCAAACCCGACGCGCTGGACGGAAATCATCCAGCCTCCGGCGACAAAAACCGCGATGACACCCAGGCTGGCAAGGAAGCTGGTGCCCGGACTATAAAGCGACCACTGGAACATGGCGCGAAGCATCTCCGAGGCGAGTTTGCCGATTTTGCCCTGAAAACGCCCGCGCTCGCGCTTTTGCAGGGCGAAAGACTGGATGAGCCGGTTCCCCTGGATGTCCTCCACGAGCAGGCTGTTTAAATCGGCAGAGGCCTCGCGGACGCCTTTCCAGCGCTTGCTCATGCGGCTATTGTACAGGAGGCTAATAGTGAAAACGACGGGCAATGGGGCACACACGCCGGCGGCAAGCAAGGGGTTCATCCAAAAGAGGGCGATGATGACGCCCACAAGCGTAAGCAATGCGCTGAGGCCTTGCTCGGTGCCGTCGAGGAGGGCGCGTTCGACATTGGATACGTCTTCGATAACGCGGGAGGCAATTTCCCCGCTCCGGTTTTTATCGTAGAAGGCGACAGGTAAATCGAGGAGACGTTCGTGGAGATCACGGCGGATGTCGGCGAGGATGCGTTGTTCAGCGATGTTGTTCACGCGAATGCGCAGGCAGTTGAAAAGCTCGCGGGCGAATTGCAGGCCGAGAATGGCAGCGGCACCGAGGATGAAGGTTTCCACCGGCGCTCCGTCTTTGAGATGCGAAAGCACAGAACGGACGACGGCGGGAATGGCAAGCGCAGCGCCCGTCATGACGATGGCGAGCAAGAGCGTAAGGGCAAAGAGGGCACGATGGCGGCGGAAGTAGGCGGAGATTCTCCAGATTATGCGCATGGCTATGTAGTGGTGATGCGAACGCAGATTTTGCCCGCCTGTTTTTCGTTTTCCCTAAAACACGTGGGCCACGGTCGGAGGAGGTGTGGTGTTCACCGGCTCGCATATTTCAACCTAAAAATAGACGCAGCCAGAAAGATATCCAGACACGCAGGAGAATGCGGATATACAGGCCAGACGAAGTGCCACTTTATAGCGTTTTTTCCTTGTCATTACGCCATCTTCAGGCGAGGTTGTCCCCTATGGGATTTCCCTCCTCCATTCAGCATTTCGCCGCTGCCGCGGTCGCGGTATTCTTCCTGAGCGCCTGTGCCGGAGAGAAAGGCGAGCAGACCAAATCAAGCCGTGAGGACGGGGTCGTCCTCATCCCTGAAAATTGGCGAAACAGGCCAGCGAATTCCATCATCGTAGCCGAAACCAACCCCGCCATAACAACTGCGTGGTGGACCCGTTTCAAAGACCCGTTGCTCAATGATCTCATCGTAACCGCGCTGAAAGACAGCCCGGACGTGCGCACGGCACTTTCACGCATCGCCGAATCCCGCGCCCGAAGCGGCATTGATTTCGCGGGGCTGCTGCCATCTTTATCCGGGCGCGTAGGCGTCCGGGACGAGTATTACCGCGATCGCAGAGCCAACCGCAGTTCAAACGGCGGATTTTACACAGCCGGATTGGATGCGAGCTGGGAAATAGATATTTGGGGAAAACTCTATGCACGCTATAAAGCCGCCGACGCCGAAGTCGCGCAGAGCATAGAAGAATACCGCGACGTGCAAGTGTCGCTCGCTGCGGAGGTGGCCATCGCCTACGTCACTCTGCGGGCCAACGAAGCACAACTGGGCGACTCCAGCGACGTCATCAAGGCGCTCCGCGAAGAACTCGAACTCGCCCGGGCACGGGAGAATATCGGCACGCGGGATGCGTTTGATACCGGGCACGCCAGAGTGCAACTCGAACAGGAGCTCGCCGGGCTTCAACAAGTCGAACGCGATGTCGCCCAATCCCGCATCCGGCTCGCCCTCCTGCTCGGCAGGACGCCGGGTTCGATTGACAATGTGCTCGCCACCGGCAGAGGCGTGCCGCAGGTGCCCGCGCAATTCGCCCTCGCCATCCCGGCAGACACTCTGCGCCAACGCCCCGATGTCCGCGCCGCCGAACGCGCCGTTGAAGCCGCCTCTCTGCGGGCGACTTCCGCCGGGCGCGAACTTCTCCCCTCGCTCAACATCAGCGGCAGCATCGGGATCGAAGCACTCAAAGCAGGCGACATCTTCTCTCCCAGGGCCACGATCGGCAGCCTGTTGGCCGGCCTGACGCTTCCACTCTTTGAAGGCGGGCGCATCCGCCAAAATATCGCCATCCAAGACGAAATTCACAAGCAGGCGTTGATACGCTATGAAGCTACCCTGCTCAACGCACTCGGCGAAGTGGAAAACGCCCTCGTCTCCGTCCAGCGCGCCGAAAGCCGTTTGAGAGATTTGTCAAGTGCCGCCAATGCCGCCATCGAAGTGAGCAGACTGGCTGACAGCCAACGCAATGTCGGCTTGAAAGACTTTTCCCAAATACTCAACGACAAGCTCTTGTATCTGCGGCTACGAGAGCAAAACACAGTCGTCGGTGCCGAGCGGGCACTCGCACACATCCAACTCTACAAAGTGCTCGGAGGCGGATGGGTGAAGTAACAGAGCACTCACACTCTCATAACAATTAACTTTTTAAAGGCATCATGAATACAGTCGATCCCAGACCCTCCCAGCCAGACCTTGAGGAAATCCTTCAGGAGAACGGCGATGGACAAAAAAACCAAAGGGTTCTCACAGTGATCGCCCTTATCGCCGCCGTCCTCATCTTCGGCGGCCTGCTGCTCTGGTTGCATTACCGGCAGACAGGAAATGGAAAGCCCACCTATGTTTCCGAACAAATACAGCGTGACAATATCAAGCTCATCGTCACCGCCACTGGCAATCTGGAGCCGACAGACCAAGTCACCATTGGCAGTGAAATCTCGGGCATCGTGAAAGAAGTCTATGTGGACTATAATGATGTAGTCTCCAAGGATCAGGCGATCGCAAGAATTGACACTTCCGAACTGGAACAGCAAATCGCAGTCGCCCGCGCAACCATCGCCAGCGCGGAGGCGCGTGTTTACCATGCCAATGTGACTCTCAAAGAGACTAAAGCCGCACTGAAACGCTATGATGAATTATTGAAGATCAGCGGCGGCAGGACACCCTCGCGGGCCGACTACGAACTCGTCGAAGCCAACGCTGAACGCGCACAGGCGGAACTCCATACCGCACAGGCATCGGTGGACGAGGCAAATGCCCAATTGAAAACCCACGAAATCCGGCTCGCCAAAGCCGTAATCAAGTCGCCCGTTGA
>JAITXH010000217.1 GCA_031284845.1 Puniceicoccales bacterium
TCCATGGAAGAAAGCCTGATGGTAAATGCAGACGTGTCTTCCCTGTCAACTATTGGACTCGATGTCGTATTACTCCCAGAGCCGGATGATGCCTTTGGGCGCCGCCGCCCCGGCTGACATTCTTCCCGGTTGCGGTAAAATGCCTCTTGTAGTTCATGGTAAATTTGGCATGGAATGTGCTTACAAAACTACCATGCCGACAAGCACATCCATCTCCAGCAAGTCTTCCCCTGATCCACACGTAAACACACCCTCTGCATCCGATTTTTTCAAAGGTTACGTCGCGGGAGATTTTTTTGACGAGATGTTTACGCCCGACGGCAAGGTCCGGCCACATTACCGCAAGTTCATGCAAGGGTTTGGCGGCATTTCCCACGAAGAATATGCCGAAAAGCGCAATTCCATTGATTACATGTTCTTGCGTCAGGGCATCACCTTTAATGTGTATGGCGACTCGCAAGGTATGGAGCGCGTGTTTCCTTTTGACCTCACGCCGCGCATCATCCCCGCCGTGGAGTGGGAACGCATCGAGGCCGGACTCATTCAGCGCATCACGGCACTCAACCTCTTCCTGCACGACATCTACCACGAGCAGCGCATCGTCAAGGATGGCGTTATACCGTCTTACTACATTCTTTCGGCAAAACATTTCCGGCGCGAATTTGTCAACTTCCGCGTCCCCGGAGATATTTATATCCACATCTGCGGGACGGATCTTATCCGCGATGCAGATGGCACTTTCATGGTGCTGGAAGACAACGCCCGCTGCCCTTCGGGCGTCAGCTACGTGCTCGAAAACCGACGCGCCATGCGGCGCACCTTTCCCGATCTGTTCGAGGCTGCCGGTGTGCGTCCCGTGAGTGTTTATCCGACAGAGCTTTTGCAGGTGCTCCAGCACATTGCACCCGCAGGCGTGCCCGATCCCACCGTGGTGCTGCTCACGCCCGGCCCGCACAACAGCGCCTATTTCGAGCACACGGCGTTGGCCCGCCAGATGGGTATAGAGATCGTGGAAGGGCGCGATCTGGTCGTGCGAGACCAGCATGTGTGCATGCGCACCACCAAGGGCTTCCAGCCCGTCCACGTCATTTACCGCCGCATAGACGACGATTTTCTGGATCCTACCGTATTCCGGCGCGACTCGGTGTTAGGCGTCCCCGGGCTTATCCACGCCTATCGCGCCGGGCATGTCTCTCTGGCCAACTCCGTCGGCACTGGATTGGCGGACGACAAGGTGATGTATTACTTCGTCCCGCGCATTATCAAATACTACCTCGATCAGGACCCGCTCCTGCCCAACGTGCCTACGTATCTGGCCAGCGAGAGCAAAGACCGCGAATACATCCTAAAGAATCTCGATAAACTGGTAGTCAAAGCGGCCAATGAGGCGGGCGGCTACGGGATGCTCATGGGGCCGCACGCGAGTGCCGCCGAGCGGGAGAAGTTCCGCGGTCTCATCGAAGCCGACCCGCGCAACTACATCGCCCAGCCGATGATCTCCCTTTCGCGCCACCCGACCTTCATCAACGAGTCGGCTGAAGGGGGCGGTGCTTTTGAGGGGCGGCACATAGATTTGCGCCCATTTATCCTTTACGGAAAAAAGACCACCGTGATACCCGGCGGACTTACCCGTGTGGCGTTGCGCCGCGACTCCCTCGTCGTTAATTCCTCGCAAGGCGGCGGCAGCAAAGACACATGGGTGCTTTACGGAAACGAGTAATCACCGTGAAAACCGACACGCAATCTTCAGCACAACCATACTTCCATGCTTAGCCGCGTAGCCAACAGCCTCTACTGGATGAGCCGTTATCTCGAACGCGCTGAAAACACAGCGCGCCTCGTGGATGTGAACCTCCAACACCTGCTCGATATTCGCGCTCTCGACGACCAGGCGCTCACCGTCCACTGGATGCCCATTGTCCAAAGTTCGGGTGACGAGACCCTCTTCACCGCCCTCCATCCCCGCGCCACAGGCGAGGCCGTCACCGAGTTTCTCGTTTTTCAGGGCACAAACGACAACTCGGTCCTCAATGCCGTTTCCCACGCCCGTGAAAATGCCCGCATGGTGCGCGACCAAATCACCGTGGAGCTTTGGGAGGAGTTAAACCGGCTCTACCTCTTTTTGCGCTCCCAGCGTGCCCGCCAGCACCTGCGCTCTTCTCCGGCGGAATTTTTCCAGGAAATAAAGAACGCATCACTCCTCCTGCAAGGGCTTGCAGATGCTACTGTCGTGCGCGACGAAGGCTGGCACTTCATCCATCTGGGGCGCTACATCGAACGCGCCGATAAGACCTCGCGTATACTCGACGTGGCGCACGGGCACTTCGCGGCCAAGGGCGTTCCCGGTCCCGCCTCGCCGGGTATCATCCTGTCCCTCTCCGCCATACTGCGCTCATGCAGCGGGTGGGATGCCTACCAATACCTGCACGGTGCCGATGTGCAACTGACCAACGTGACGGAGCTTCTGCTCCTTTCCGAAAGCTTCCCGCGCTCCGTGCGCTTTTGCATTGAGCAGCTCAATACCGCGCTGCGCCGTATCTCCGGAGTCGCTGCGGGGCGTTTCTCGAACGAAGCCGAAAAGCTCTCAGGACGCCTCCTTGCCGAGCTGCAATTCAACACCGCTGTCGAGATACTCGAGGCCGGACTCCATGACTATATTGACCTCTTGCAGGCCCGCCTCAACACCATCGGCGTAGCTCTTTTCGACACCTACATCTTGCACGCATTTCAGGAAGACGAAGCCTACAGCCTTCGCCAGCAGGAGGAACAGCAACAACAAAAACAGGCCGCTCGCGCCGCAGAAATCCAGAGATCCGGCAATGTCTAAACCCGGCACCGGAACCCGCTTATTTCATCAATGAGACTTCACGTCCTGCATCGCACCGCTTACGTCTACGGCTCGCCTGTCCGGGAGAGTTTTAACGAAGTGCGCCTCCATCCCGCTTCCCTCAACGGGCAGGTCTGCGAGCACTTCCTCCTCAAGGTGCTGCCCGCCACCCGGCTCACCCACTTCCGCGATTTTTATCTCAATTACGTGCATCTCTTCGAGATCACCGAATCGCACACACATCTCTCCGTCGAGGCCACTTCTGTCGTCACCACCGGCAACGACCACCTGCTCTCCGACGACCAGCGCACCACCCCGCTTGCAGACATGGAACGCTGCACGCGGATTGATCAGTGCTATGACTTCATGCAGGCGAGCCACTATGTGGACATTTCGCCAGAGACCTGGCGGATCGGTCTGGACATTGCTACCGGAGAGGGCCTCACCGACGCCTGGCAGATCGCTCGTGCAGTGATGCGCTACATACACGGCAACTTCGTCTACATGCCTGCTGCCACAAACTCGCACACCCACATGCACGAAGTGCTCAAAAGCCGGTGCGGCGTTTGTCAGGACTTTGCGCACGTCATGCTCGGTATCTGCCGCGCCTTGAAAATTCCGGCGCGTTATGTCAGCGGCTATATTTTTAACGGCCCGGCAGACCAGTTGCGCGGTGCTCAGGCCAGCCATGCCTGGGTGGAAGTCTATCTTCCCGACTTCGGCTGGCGCGGGCTTGACCCCACAAACAATGCCCAACCGGACGAGCGCTATGTCAAATTGGCCGTCGGGCGCGACTTTGCTGATGTCTCGCCGGTCAAAGGCACTTATCGCGGCACAGGGGAACACAAGCTAGTCGTGGAAGTCGTCGTGAGTGATTTGAATCAATTTTCAGGAATGATTTAGATAATTAGGAATGGAGCAAGGAAAGCAGGGCACTCAGGCTCCTTGCACACCAAAGGCATCAGGTGTCAGCAGACATCGCGGGCACGAGAGAAGAGGGAAGGGGCGGATTGTCAGAGAATTCAATTTATTAATTATCAGCCGATAACCGACAGCCATTACCTAATAACCATTAAGTATTATAAAATAACCATTACATGCTTATTGATAAAGACTAAGCAATAGCACACAATTGACCGCTTATCTCCAATATCCTCTTATTGTTTGCAACGAGCCACTGTTTTTCCGAGTCTGCCTGCCGTGCAACGAGACGCCTCCATTCCCACGATCGCCACAGCCGCTTGGAATCGCAAAGATCTAATCGCCATAGAGGAACTTTCCTCGGATGAGATAGAAACTATTTTCGCCCGGGCTGACTTTTTTAAACCCACGCTCAACAACCGAGAAAAAGCGTTCACGCCGCTTCGAGGGCATACTGTGGTGAACCTTTTTCTGGAGCCGAGCACACGCACACGCACCGCCTTCGAGGTCTCCGCCAAACGACTGGGAGCCGATGTCATCTCCATCGCGGGCAGCGCATCCAGCCTCGTCAAAGGCGAGTCCTTGCGCGACACGGCGTTGAACATCCGTGCGCTCAATGCCGACATGATCATCATGCGCCATAGTGCCGCCGGTGCCGCCGCTTACCTTGGCCGCGTGATAGACATCCCGGTCATTAATGCCGGCGACGGCGCCCACGCCCACCCCACGCAGGCGCTCCTCGACGCCTATACGCTGCGCGAGCGTTTCGGCTCCAAGCCCGGACGCAGCATCGCCGGGCGCAAAGTCACCATCCTCGGCGACATCCTTTTCTCACGCGTCGCCCGTTCCAACATCCATTGCCTCACCAAGCTCGGCGTCCACGTCACGCTCGCCGGCCCCACCACCCTCGTCCCCAGCACATTCGCCACTTATTCAGGCGTGCGCGTTGTCCACGACCTCCGTGAAGCACTTGCCGACGCCGATGCCGTCATGCTCCTGCGCATTCAGCACGAACGGCAGACCACCACGCACTTTCCCTCGCTCGGCGAATATACCAGCATGTTTGGTCTCAACCGGGAGCGCATAGGCTGGCTCAAGCCCGATGCCATTATCATGCACCCCGGCCCCATCAACCGTGGA
>JAITXH010000146.1 GCA_031284845.1 Puniceicoccales bacterium
ACCCCTGTTCTGTCTTGTTCCCCAAATCCTATGTCGAAACTCCCGTCTCTTTTTTTCCCCGCCCGCGCAGTGGCCCTCGTCGCGCTTGCGGCCTTCACTTGCGACGCCGGTGCGGCGAAACTCAATGTCGAAAATCTGCGCGTCGAATACATCAAGGAGCCGCTCGGCATTGATGTCGCCAACCCCCGTTTCAGTTGGGAAGTTTCTTCCGCGACACCCAACGCGAAACAAACCGCCTTTCGCCTCATGGTTGCCACGAGTGAGCCAGGGCGCAGCGAAGGGTTTCTGGAACCAGAAGACACCGTATGGGAATATGCTTCTTCCGAAACCGACCCGACATCCTCCAGCAACCAAATCACCTACGCGGGCGACACTCTGCTCCCGTTCACGACTTACTACTGGGCTGTCCGCGCCCTCGACAGCACCGGCGAGTTGACCGATGAGGCACCGCCCGTCGCCAAATTTACCACCGGCCCGCTTGCTCCAGCGGATTGGAAACCTGCGCAATGGATTGGCGAGCCGCCGGATTCCCCCGCTGCCAAAATCGGGAAAGGCTACTACGGCGACCTCCCGCCCTCGCCTTATCTTCGCAAAGAAATCAAGCTCACCAAACCCGTCCAAAGTGCGATTATCCACGCCTCGGCTCGCGGCGTTTATTATCTCTCCATTAACGGTAAAAAGGTCGGCGACCGCCAATTATCTCCGGAACGGACATCTTACAATAAACACACGATGTTCCAAAGCGACGACGTTACTGCGCTTCTGCAAAATGGAGCGAATGCCATCGGCGTCGAACTGGCTGACGGCTGGTATGCCGGGGGTGTCTGGGCCAATCCCGACCGCGGCAAAAACTACGGTGCTTTGCGCAAATTTATCGCCCAATTGCGCGTTACTTACAAAGACGGCAGCACGGATGTTTTCGCAACCGACGGCTCATGGAAATTCCTGCAAGAAGGCCCCCGCTCGCAAGTTTCCATCATGGGCGGCGAAACCTATACTGCAAAAAACGAACAACCCGGATGGGAAAAGGCCGGTTTCAACGATGCCGCTTGGAAAACTGCCACCGTCTATCCCGAAGAAAATGTGAACCTCGTTGCACAACTTTGTGAACCCGTAAAAATCATTAAAGAAATAAAGCCAATCTCTGTAAAACCTGCCGGAAAAAATGCCTACATTTTTAATCTCGGGCAAAACATCACCGGCTGGTGCCGTTTGGAACTTCCCTATAACCCCGGAGGAAAAATCACCCTCCGTCACATCGAAGTGCTCAACGAAAACGGGACCATTTACACGGCCAATCTCCGGGCGGCGCGTCCGAATGATACTTACATCCCCGGCGATGAAAAAACAATCGCGTATGAACCCCGCTTCACCTTCCACGGCTTCCAATACATCCAAGTGGAAGGTTTGACACAACCACCGACACTTGAAAGCCTTACCGGAAAAGTCGTCACTTCCTCCATGCCGGAAACCGGCGCATTGGAAACCTCGAATAAAGACGTCAACAAGCTTTGGGAAAACATCCGTTGGTCACAGTGGGACAATCAACTTTCCATCCCCACGGACTGCCCCCAGCGCGATGAGCGCGAAGGCTGGACGGCGGATGCGCAGGTGTTTTCCCAATGCGCCATTTACAATCTCGACATGGCCGCTTTTTACACAAAGTGGGCGAGAGACATCCGCGACGATCAGCTTTCCAACGGCTTGTTTCCCGATGTCGTCCCCCTCGGCAAAGCGCGCCAATGGGCAGGCGCTCCCGGTTGGGCAGACGCCGGTGTTATCATCCCGTGGCGCGTTTATGAAAACTACGGTGACACAAAAATTCTTGAACAATCTTTTGATTCCATGAAGCGCTACGTGGAATATATCCAAAACAACAACAAGAATCTTCTCTGGCAAAAGAAACGTTTTCACGATTACGGCGACTGGCTCCACGGCGACACGTTTAAGGGCAAAGGCGGTTACCCCAAAAAGGGAGCGGAAATCCCCAAAGAAGTTTTCGCCACCGCCTATTTTTATTATTCTACAGCAATCACGGCTTCCACCGCAAAAGTTCTTGGAAAAACCGAAGAGTATAAGAAATATACCGCGCTCGCCGAAGATATTAAAAAAGCATTTAATGCCGCTTATGTCTCCGAGGATGGCACCGTTCGCGGCAACACACAAGGCGGCTACGCGATGGTGTTGAACCTGCGCTTGATTCCCGATGAATTGCGCCCCGCCGCCGTGCGTAAATTAGTAGAGGGGATAAAAGCCTACGACGGACGCCTCTCCACGGGCTTTCACAGCACGATCTGGATGATGAAAGAACTCGCCGAAAACGGCCAAATGGATGAGGCGTATAAGCTGCTTCTCAGCCGCCGTTTCCCCTCTTGGTTTTATTCCATAGACCAAGGCGCGACAACGATTTGGGAACGTTGGGACGGTTATGTCAAAGGGCACGGCTTTCAAAGTCCCGGCATGAACTCCTTCAATCACTACTCACTCGGTGCTGTCGGTGAATGGATGTATGCCTATCTCCTCGGAATCAAGCGCGATGCTGCTTCTCCCGGTTGGCGCCATTTCTTCATCGCTCCCCAGCCCGGCGGCGATCTCACATGGGCCAAGGGCAGTTATCATGCCATTACCGGGAAGATTGAGGTTTCATGGAAAATCAACGCAACGGATGGCACTTTTACACTTGAGGCTGTTGTCCCTGCGAACACCTCCGCCACAGTCGTGTTGCCTTTTGGCGGCGGCAAACACGAAGTCGGTTCCGGCAAACATACATGGTCGGTGCCGTCGAAAAAGGCGGCGATCTGAGGCACGGAGCCTTCGTCGCTTCCAATGAGTTTCTCCACGCAGGCCTCTGGCCCGCAAAACTGCACGTAACACAAATCCAACATGGCAAACTCCGCTTCTTCTCTCTCGCAAACCCCGGCCACGCCGACTACGCGCCGAGCCTTCGTCCGCACGTTGACCCGCGCTTCGCTCGCCGCCGTCGCCGCCCCGTGGATCATCCCGTCGGGCATCGTCCGCGCTCAGGATGGCCAACCGGTGCCGTCCAACCGCACGACTTTCGCTCTCATCGGTTGCGGCAACATGGGACCTCAGGGCCTCAACGCCGTCATCAAAAACAAAAACGCCAAGGTCATCGCTACCTGCGACACCTTCCGTGATCGTGCCGAAAAAATCCGAGATGGCGTGGACAAGGAATACGGCGGCAAGGGCTGCACCGCCTATCAGGATTATCGCGAGCTGCTCGCCCGCAAAGATCTTGACTGTCTTGAAATCGCGACCGGCGACTATTGGCATGTGCCGCTCGGTATCGCCGCCATTCGAGCAGGGAAAGATATCTACATCGAAAAACCGCTCGGCATCGCCGTGAACTGGGCCAAAGTCCTGCGCGACGAAATCAACAAGCGCAAAGCCGTCTTCCAACTTGGCACTTGGCAGCGTTCCCGCCCGCACTATCGCAAAGCCTGCGAGCTTGTCCGCAACGGCGTCATCGGTGACATCAAGCGCGTCGAAGTCTGGAGTCCCTGTCTCGCCGCAGACGGCATTTTCGACCCCAACAGCAAAGCCAGCAAATTACATCGCGACACGACGGAGATACCCGTGCCCGCCACGCTCAATTATGACATCTGGACCGGTCCCGCAGCCAAGCGCCCCTGCACGAAGGCGCGCCTGCTGCCCGACGCCATTTATCATTCGTCCGACTATGCCATCGGCTACATCGCCGGCTGGGGCGTTCACCCTATTGACATTGCGCAATGGGGTCTCGGCGCGGACAACGCGGCTCCTGTTCTTTACAAGGGAACGGGTCGTTCCGCAGACACCCCCGGCCTTTTCGACACGCTCGCCCTGTGGGATGTTGAGTGCCAATACGCCAACGGCATCGAGTTGCGCTTTATGGACAGGGTAACCGCCGCTCCCATCGCCAAAAAATATCTTCGGCGCTTTCAAGAAGACGGCACCACCTTCTTTGGCACCAAGGGCTGGATCAGTGTTGACCGCACCCACGCTCAGGCCAGCGACCCAGAAATCCTGAAGACGGAATTGCCCGAAAACGCCATCCGTCTTTATGCTGACAAAACGCCCGTTGCCCAGGTTGCCGGACGCCGCCGCACATGGAAGGCCGATAGCCACTGGGATAACTTCATTGACTGCGTGAGGACGCGCAAGCCGACCATCAACACCATCGAGAGCGCCTTCAACGACGACATCGTCAGCCATCTCTCGAACATCGCTGCCAAAACAGGGCGCACCATCAAGTGGGACCCCAAGGCTGAGACGATTCCCGATGACGCCGAGGCGGCGAAGCTCCTTGACCGTGTCCCGCGGGAGCCGTGGGGATTCTAAAACCTGCCCATAATCTTGCGAGGGTAGCCTCCCTCAAGGCAGGGGAGGAGTTTTTTATAAGCCCCAAGCATCTTATTGTTTTTCCCGTTTTTATGCTGAAACTTCTGCATCCGTCTTTCTCCGCCTGCATCGCGACATTTGTCCTGTTCGCGGCAGTCGTGCTTTTGCCTGTGCCATCTCTCGCAGGCCCGGTAAAAACGTCTTCCTTCGTAACGCCGCTTGCCGGAGACAACTCAGCAATTGACGCCGCGACTCTGGCGAAATGGAGCGCACCCTATCGCGGTTGGACTTACCACCCCGATCCCATTATCCCCGCCAATTTCAAAGTCCCGGGCACTCCCGCCTTTCGCAATTTCGACTGCCCGTGCGTCTATCAACTGCCCGACAAACCGGACATTTGGTATATGGCTTTCATCGGCTTCAACGGCAAGGGCTACAACTCCTTCGTCGTCGAAAGCGACGACCTGATTCACTGGAAAAATCCGCGACTTGCGCTGGGCTTCGGCCCGGAGGGTGCGTTTGATTTCGGCGGCAGTGTGATTGGCGCATTTTTATACGAAAGCTGGGATGTCAACGCCCCGCGCATCCTAAAAAAGAAGGACGGGAAATACTGGACGCTCTACGGTGCGTATCCCCGGCAAGGTGCTTACGAATTGCGCCCGGGCTACGAAGGAATCGCCGAGAGCGACGATGGCATTCAATGGCGCCGCGCCTCCAGCGAACCTATCCTCTCTGTGTTCCAGAAAGACCGCAAGGCATGGGAGAAAGACTGCATTTATCAACCTTGGCTCGTGGAGCACGATGGCACCTATTATAATTTCTATAACGCCGCTGCCGGCTCCGTCGAACGCTCCGGCGTCGCATTCTCCAAAGATTTATTTCATTGGGAGCGTTACCCTGCCAATCCGGTTCTCGATGTCCGGCGCGGCGGCTATGATTCCAAGTTCGCCTCCGACCCGAAGGTTTTCCGCGACGGCGACCACTGGACGATGTTTTACTTTGGCTTGGGGAAAGGCGGAGCGAGCATCATGATCGCCTTTTCGCGAGACCTATTGCAGTGGACTGCCGACCCGGTGCCGCTCTACAAATTTGGCGGCCATCCCACCGGTCTGGATAAACAATATGCGCATAAAATCTCGCTCGTCTTCAACCCCAAGGACAACACGTTTTACATGTATTACTGCGCCACCGGCAACAAAGGGCGAACGATCGGGTTGTTGAAAAACACCGTCACGCCATAAAGGAAAACCTCAGGCTTATTTCACTTTTTCTCCATGCTATTCCATCGTTTCCAAGGTCCTTTGCTCGCCGTTTGTGCGACATTTTTATCTCTCGTGTCGCCGCTTTTGTGCGCCGCCGAAAACGCGCCCGCCGCGCCCGAACGCCCGCCGTTTTTCGCCGTGTGCATGGACACTCACGACTCGAAAAAACGCAATCTCGACCAGCAACACGAATTGCTCGCCAGCCTCGGCTACGACGGCATGAAACACCTCGGGCTGAAAAATCTCGCCGCCCGCGTTGCCTCGGCAGAACGCCACAAGCTGCGCGTGGTGATGGTTTATTGGTCGGTCAACGTCTCCGCCAAACGCCCCGTCCCGCCCGATCTCGCACAGACCCTCGAATGCCTGAAAGGGAAGGGGACGATGCTCGCGTTGAACCTCGAAGGCGGCAAGCCGTCCGACGCCGCGTTCGACGCGAAGGCAGCCGACGTCATCCGCGAAGTTTTGAAAATCACCGGGCCGCTGGGGGTGCGCGTCGTGCTTTACCCGCACTACAGGAGCCTCGTCGAGACGGTGGCGGATTGTGTGCGCGTCGCTCAGCCCTTCACGCCGGAACAAGTCGGCGTCGTTTTCAACCTTTGTCACTGGGGCGCGGTGGAGTCTAAGACCACCGACCTCTCATCCGTCATCAAGCTGGCGCGTCCCCGTTTGGCAGCGGTCATCACCAACGGCATGGATAAACCGGAGGAAATGCGTAAATCGCAAGCGGACATGTTCAAACGCTGGATTCAACCGCTCGACTCGGGCTCATTTGACCAAAGGCAACTTTTTGAGGCACTGGATGCGGCGGGCTGGCGCGGGCCGGTGGGCGTGCAGAGTTTTGGCATCCGCGGCGACGCACAGGTCTATTTGACGCGCTCGATAAAGAAATGGCGCGAACTGCGGTAAGAGAGACACGGCCCAGCAAAAAACCGTTTGCGCCTCTGCAAAAAATACTCACCGTCTCGCTTCATGCCTGAACTCTCACGCTTTTTTGGCATCATAATTACCATGTATTGGAGTGACCACCAACCGCCCCATTTTCATGCACGTTATGGCGATCAGGAGGTCACGGTGGAAATCGCGACTGGCCGCATATTGAAGGGCACCTTCTCCGCCCGGGCGCGAAAGCTGGTGCAAGAATGGTATCTCCTGCATCAGGCCGAACTTCAAGAATGCTGGGATTTGGCTCAGAAAGACCAACCACTCAAAAAAATCCAACCACTCGACTAAGATGAACGACACCGACGCAACAGGCGCACGATTCCCGATTCCTCCCGATATGCTTAGTGCAACCTATCTGGGCGATTATCGCATTGCATTTGTTTTTGCCGACGGCACCTGCGGCGTCGTTGATCTCGAGAAACGAATTGGAAATGGCATTTTTGAACCGCTTAAGGACATCAGTTATTTTCGTCGTTTCCGGCTTAACCGTGATACGCGAACGATAGAATGGCCCAATCAAGCCGACCTTGCTCCCAGCTACCTTTATGAGCGGACTTTGGAAGCGCGGCCCTTGGTGCCGCAGACCTCCATTTCGAGCCCCACTACCGCTAAGCGTAGCAGCACACGCCTCTCCGCTGTCCGCCGAAAAACGCCATCGAGGGCGACCGCTGCCAAGGTATTGGCTTAACAAAACACCCATCTCAATTTTTCCCCCCATGCTAACCATTAAACGCCGCGAGTTTCTCGCAACTTCCACACTTGCCACCGCAGGCATCCTCACGCTGGGCGGACGCGCCCTCCTCGCGCAAGAAACCGCCGCTGCTGCGCCAACACCGCCGCCCGCGCCCAAACTCAAACTCGCCATCGTCGGCTGCGGGCAACGCGGCGTCTGGCTTGGCGGACTTGCGTTGCGCCACGGCGGTTACGAAATCCACGCCGTCGCCGACTACTTTCCCGATCGCGCCAAAAAAGCAGCGAGCCGCCTCAAAGTGCCCGCCGAGCGCACATTTTCCGGCCTGTCCGGATTCAAGCGCCTCCTCGAAACAAAGCCCGACGCCATCGCTATCGAAGTTTCGCCGTGGTTCCATTCGCCAATGGCCGTCGAAGCCGTCAACGCCGGCATCCATGTTTTTCTGGCAAAACCTATCGCAGTGGATGTCCCCGGCACACTTGCCATCGAAGCCGCCGCCAAGCTTGCTACCGAAAAGAAGCAGTGCTTCCTCGTGGACTTCCAGACGCGCACCAATCCATTTTACCAAGAGGCTATCCGCCGCGCCTCCACGGGGGCCATGGGCGACATCATTTTCGGCGAGGGCATTTACCATGAAAACGGCCCTCATCTCGGCGTCCACGCGATGAGCAAGCCCGAAGACCGCATGCGCTACTGGTGCAACGATTACGCGCTCTCCGGCGACATCATTCTCGAAAACAACATCCACACGCTCGATGTGATGAGTTGGTCATTCGGCGATAAACCACCCCTTCAGGCCTTTGGCACACGCGGGAGGAAATGGAGGCGGCACGACAGCGGCGACACGAACGACCACTACACGCTGCACTACCAGTATCCGGGCGGTGCCAGCGTCACTTTTTCTTCGCGTCAATTTCAGGGCCACGGCACGACACCGGATGGCATCGGCTTCCGTTTGTTTGGCACAAAAGGTGTCATGGAAACAAAATACAGCGGCACCGTTTTGATTCGAGGCGACAAGGAAGTCTTTTATCGCGGCGGCAAGACGAGCAACATTTACGAAGAAGGTGTGGTGGTAAACCTCGCCGCCTTCCATCGGGCCATCACCACGGGGGATTTTTCCAACCCGACCGTCGCTCCCGCCGTGCGCAGCAATCTTGTCGGCTTGTTGGGGCGCATGGCTGCGCAAACGGGTCGCGTGGTCACATGGGACGAAGTCTTGCGCGACACCAACCGCCTGGATGGGCGGCTGGAAGGGTTGCGGGATTGATGATGGCGGTGTCCGCGGATTCGATGTCTCAACGTTTTCCCGGCACCGGCAATTCCACGCGGCACCATGCTGGCTCACTGCGCATCGGTGCCGTCATGGATAACGGGCAACGGTCTTCGATGCGGTGGAGGCCGGAAACGACAAGCGCTGCGTCGGAAGTCGCGGCGACGGCATCGGTGCCGCCCGCTGTCGGCGTTTCGGCGTAATTCAGGGTCGCGCCGCTTTTGCAGGTGCCGCAGGTCTCCGCAGGGTCGGAAACAAAAACAATCGCGTAATAAACGACGCCCGCTGCCGGCGTTTTATCCGTCCATTCAAAACGCTCTGTGCGACCGATTCGGGTTTTCTCGTCGGGTTTGAAATCGGGGGCGGTGCCACGGTGGATTTCCGTGATCAAACCAATAGTGCGGCTGGAACGCTCCCACGTAATACGTGCGCCGAGCGGCGTGATTTCCACCTTGGGCGTGGGCATGACTTCCGGCAGGGGCTGCGGGATGATTTGCCGCGAGCGCCCCGCGACAATGCCGCCGTTGGTGTCCGCCGCGTTGGGCATGTCCACGCGGGGCGTCGCGAGCTGACGCGCACGGGCCTCGCTGATTTTCTCCAGCATGAGTTTATATACAGGGGCATCAGTGCCGCTGAACGAAAATACCGGCGTGCCCTTGAGGGATTCCTTCCAGGCAATCCATTTTTGCGACGGGAATTTTTCCAGCGGAAGCACTTGATGCGCATAGCCGGCTTTGAATATCTGCCCGAGGCGGCTGAAATTGGGCGCCACTTTGCGCTCGCGGCAAAGTCCGAGTCCGTAACCACCGGACGATTTCGGGTCGAGCGGAGCGCGTAAAATACGGCTCATTTCCGGTTTCTCCAAATTTATCCAGTCGTCAAAGCGTTTGATTTGTTTCCGGTCATCGCCGTGGCATTGGACGCAGTTATTTTGCTGCATTATTTTCACGAGTTCTCCGCGCAGCGGTGCGTATTCCTTCAGGCGCGGGCCGGCCTTCGTATAGTCCCACGTCCCGTAGTAAATACCGTTGCTGTCCATCCATGTTAAAAGCAGCTCGCGCTCGGTTTGCGTGAGGCCGTTAATTTCGCGGTGGGGCGCTTTGCTCAAGATTCGGGCGAGCGGAGCTTTGCCGCTGCCGTGCTCGTAGGGGTCGAAGATTTTACAAGACCACTCGGCGGTGCCGTTCATGCAGCAGATTCCGGCGATTAAATCGGCAATATATTGTTTCTCGCGGCGGGCGGTGAGATTTTCGTAACTGATATTAAAATACTCTGTCCAGCCACCGGACAAATCCACACCTCCGGCGATACCTTTCTCTCCGCCGTGACAGGATACGCAGCGCTTGTCGAGAATGGGCTGTATCATGCTGGCATAATCGAGGTATCCGCTCCCCCAGGACTCGTCCACGGGCTTGCGCGGCTTGCGGCTGGATAAGCGGAATTTAGAGGGGTCGGGGGCTTTGTTATATTCGTGGCATCCGATGCAGCTTCGCGTCGTGCCGGGGGCGGCCTGGATAAACGTCCTCATGCTGCGGACGAGGCGGTAGTCTTTGTCCAACAATTGAAAATAAAGGGCGCGTCCGGACGGGGCTTCAAAAAAGACGCTGCCGTTTTCTTCGACAGGGACGATTCCGTGATAAATCTTCGGACTCCATGCGAGGGCGGCGGAGATGGAAAATGTCTGGTTCATCCATGTCCCGCCGGG